>NZ_DASSYD010000169.1:0-19710 GCF_035703485.1 Dokdonella sp.
GACACTGTCCAGGCGGGAGTCTCCAACCTCGCGCCACGCGTAGTCATGCGAAAGAGAGCGACATTCGGTGCCCGGCGCGTATTCAATTCAGGTGGAACGTGCCGTGCATGATTCCCTGCTAACTCATGCCAAATCGCGATATCTCTGGATTTCGCTGGCGCTCTGTGTGGTTTCGCTTGTTCTGTATATATGGCATGACCCGGGAATTGCTCCCAATGGAGGAACCTGGCTCGGCTATACCCTGGGAACCGTCGCCGCATTGTTGATTGTCTGGCTGATGCTGTTCGGCATTCGCAAACGCAGCTACTCGACAACCATGGGCACGACCCTGGGCTGGCTGTCCGCGCACGTCTACCTCGGCACGGCATTGATCCTGATTGCCCTGCTCCACTGCGGATTCCAGTTTGGCTGGAATCTGCATACGCTGACCCTCGTTCTGATGCTGCTGGTCATCTTCAGCGGATTCTTCGGCGTCTACGCTTACCTGCGCTACCCAACCCTGATGACGCGAAATCGCGAGAGCGCGACACGTGACGCGATGCTCGAGGAAATTCTCGAAATCGATCAGAACGCACTGTCACTCGCCGACGGCATTGCTCCCGAGATTCATGGTGTCGTACTTCGCTCAATCGAAAACACAAGACTCGGTGGAGGTGTGTGGAATCAGCTTCGCGCGCGTGATGGCTCCGACATTGCCATCTCGAAGGTGCGATCAGCGATTGAACAGCGGGAAACGCAGATGGGAGCCCCACCGCCAGCAAACATGCAAGCGGGGCAAACGATGCTGGTGATGGTCGACTTCCTTGCCGGCCAGGCCGATGACAAGCAATCCGAAGCGCTGCGCAAACTGATCGACATGCTTTCGCGCAAGCGGAGTCTCGCTTCTCGAGTGGCCAGGGATATCCAGTATCAGGCCATCATGGAAATCTGGCTCTATATTCATGTCCCACTGTCGGTGACTCTGCTTGCCGCCTTGATCGGACACATCATTTCCGTATTTTTCTACTGGTAGGAAACATACCGTCCAATGACGCCTGACGTACCAGCAAGAAAACATGAGGGGACTATCCGATGCGTTGGCTGATTCGTCGCGTCCTCAAGAAAAGTTCGAGTTCGATCTCTTACGAGGACGATATCCACTTCGGCGAAATCCTGACCATCGGACGCGCGGCCGACCAGGCCATTTTTCTGCCCGATCTTCGTGCCGCACTGAATCACGCCAGCATCAGTTCGATCGGCAAAGGCAAATATCGCATCGAGTCACTCATTGTCGCGGGCATTCGCGTCAACGGTGAGATCACCTACTCGATCACGGTAGGCACTGGCGCGGTCATTGAATTGGGCTCGACCCGCCTGACCCTGCTCGATATCAGCGGAGATTTCGACGCTGCGGTTGAAGTCTCAACGATCGACAAGTCCGAGCAAGCTGCGATTGTCTCGAAACGCAAAATGCCAACCAGCCTTTCGCAGACGTGGATCAGCAAGCGCTGGCCATCCTGGCTCGGCTTCATTCTGGTTCTCGCTTTCGGCCTGCTGCTACCAGCGGCAACCCACGTCGTTCCCGGCTTGAACAAGGTTCTTCGTTACTCACCATTGCCAAGTACTGCGTTCTGGAATCCCGGAGAACTCGACTCTGCCCATCAATTTTTTGCAAACGACTGCACACGCTGTCATCAACACGCGTTTCTGAGGGTGCGCGACAACGCCTGCAGCTCGTGCCACACGAAAACCAAGGCTCATGCCGATCCGGCAAAATTCAATATCGCCGCGCTCGGCGATACACGTTGTGGCACTTGCCATCAGGATCACAACGGCAAGCGTGGCATGATCAATACCGATCAACGCTTGTGCTCCGATTGCCATGCGGATCTCAAGGAGCTGACCAAGGGTGCCAGCCAGATTGTCGACGTGTCAGATTTCGGTACGAAGCACCCACAGTTTCATGTGAATCTGCCGGGCTGGAGTGCTGACAACCGTTTCACACCGAAATCCATGCTCTGGTCGAGCGGGCTGAAGGAGAATTCCGGCCTCAAGTTCAACCACGAAAAACATCTCGACCCCAAGGGTCTGAATACACCCGATGGTCGTAAGTACCTGACATGCGCCAACTGCCATCAGCCGGATGCCGGCGGTGCGGGGATGAAGCCGATAGCCTTCGAGAGCATGTGCCATGAATGCCACACACTCGGTTTCGATACGCTCGCTCCCGAACGCGAAGTGCCGCATGCAAATGCCGAAGCGGTGACCTATACGCTCAACGAGTTCTATGCAAAGCGCGCACTTGAAGGAGGCTATGCGGATGCGCGCGCGCCTACCATCGTCCAGCAGCGACGGCGCCCGGGCTCACCGCCACTCTCTCGTCAGGAGCAGATCGAGGCATTGGCCTGGGCGCGCGATCGTTCGGCGCAAGCAGCGAAAACCCTGTTCACCGGAAAGGCTTGCGTCACCTGTCATAGCGTGAGTCCTCCACCTGCCGGCAAAGACACCTGGCAAGTGGCACCCGTGCGAGTTTCAGGCACCTGGTATACCAAAGCAAATTTCAATCATGCCAAGCACCAGACCAGTGCATGTGAGGATTGTCATGGCGGGGCCCCGAAATCCGAAGCTTCCAACGATCTGCTGATTCCGGGCATTGAAAATTGTCGCGAATGCCATGCCGGTCCGCATCAAAGCGGCAAGGTCGCCAGCACGTGCATCGCGTGTCACGACTACCATAGTTCAGCGTTTCTAACCCTGGACAAAGCCGCTTCGCCAGCAACAGATTCGATGTCCGGGCGATAGCAGCAAGGTTGGCGCAACAAGTTGACTGGGCTATCATCGATTAGGGGATACGCGTGCGTAATTTTGGCAGGCGACGGGAGGCTCAATGGGGATTGCCAGATTTGGCCAATATTTGATTGGCGCTGTGTTGCTTGTCGGTTGCGGTGGGGGCAGTAATTCCACGAGCCAGACCGGCACGTCACCACCGGCCAGCCCGCCGCCGGAGAGCTCCGATAGCGGATGTACAGGCTCGTGTGCGGATGCGACTTCGTTTCTCAGCACGGGCGACATTGGCAAGATCATTGCGCAGGCGGTCAATGAAGCCTCTGCTCAGAATCTTCCGGCGACCATTGCTGTCGTTGATCGAGTCGGCAACGTGCTTGCCGTCTACCGCATGAATGGTGCCAACCCTCTCGTACGAATTGGCACCAATCGCGGTGTCGTCGGCGGGCTTGAAGGGCTGATCGTGCCGAGCGAGTTGGCAGCCGTATCCAAGGCTGTGACCGGCGCCTATCTTTCCAGCGAGGGCAATGCGTTCTCGACCCGTACGGCAAGCCAGATCGTCCAGGAGCACTTGAATCCGGGCGAGCGCAATGCGCCTAGCGGCCCGTTGTTTGGTGTCCAGTTCTCGCAATTGCCTTGTTCGGATTTTTCCCGGCAACTGGCAGACAGCGTCAGTGGCGTGGGTACCGGGCCAGGCCCGCATCGCTCTCCTTTGGGACTTTCAGCCGATCCCGGCGGGTTTCCGCTGTACAAGAACGGAGTCCCGGTCGGCGGCATTGGTGTTGCTGCCGACGATGACTACTCTCTGGATCCGGACATCAATGATCTCGATCGCAATATCGACGAATACATTGCCTGGGCGGGAACATTCGGCTTCGGTGCACCGGTGGACCGGCGTGGCGACGTCATCACCATCGAGGGCAAGACTTTCCGCTATACCGATGTGGAGTTCAGTCGGCTCGCGCTCGATCCTGCCGCCGCTCCCGCCTACAGCAGTCTGACACCGGCCAGCGGCGGACTGATCAATGTCCCTGGCTACTATGCAAGTGCTGGCGGGATCCTCACCGGCACGGCTTTCGGCCAGATTGAGTCCGGAATCCGCGCGGCCGATACGAACTACAGCGGACTCGATGCATTTGTCGTTGACGACGGATCAGGCAATAACCGCTTCGCGCCGCGGGCTGGAACAGACGGCGCCGACGCACTGACTGAGGACGAGGTTCGCGTCATTGTCGAGGAAGCTCTCAAGGTTGCAAACCGTGCACGGGCGCAGATTCGTCGCCCGCTGTCGACACCCGCCAGAGTCAGCGTTTCGGTAGTCGATACCAATGGCGTAGCGCTGGCCATTGCGCGTACCCGCGACGCGCCGATTTTCGGCACCGACGTCTCGCTGCAGAAAGCGCGTACCGCCATGTTCAATTCCGGCGCGTATGCCGCCGGGGATCTGCTTGGGGCACCAGCACCGACCGCATTGATGACGCCGGCGGCTGCGAACTATCTGTCGGATACGGTCGATCTCAGTGCAGGCACCGTCGCACTTGAGGTTGTCGCAACAAGTCTGTTTTCCGATACGCTGGCCCGGCTGCGTACCTTCCTCGGTTTGCCGACGGTTCTCGGCGATGGCGCGATCGCATTTACCGACCGCGCTGGCGGCAACATGGCTCGCCCCTACTATCCCGATGGTGTCGACGGCACACCACCCGGCCCATTCAGCTATCCGGTGGCTCAGTGGAGTCCATTTCAGGTTGGCCAGCAACTTGATCTTGTCTACAACTCGGTTGCCCTGACCCTGGCCGCCTACCTGCAACAAGCGGGATTGAGTGTTTCTCTTGCGGGTACGCCTTTGCCAATGTTGCCGACCGACCTGCCCCGCACCTGTACCGGCATTCCGCGCATTGCCAATGGCATCCAGATTTTTCCCGGCAGCGTACCGATCTATCGCGGCACGACTCTGGTCGGCGGAGTTGGCGTGTCCGGTGATGGCGTTGAACAAGACGACATGATCAGCTTTCTCGGCGTGCACAACGCCGGCCAGATTCTCGGCACTCTCGGCAATGCACCTCCTCCAATGCGTGCTGACAACCTGGCGCCAAGCGGCGCGCATCTGCGCTATATCCAGTGCCCGCAGTCTCCCTTCATCGGTTCAAACGACGACAACGTCTGCGAGGGCAAGTGATATGGCCATCAAGACAACGCTGATCAAGTCGCGCCGAGTCCATCGACCTGTTTTGTCCCTGAGCGTCGCGATCTGCGCAACCCTGCTTTGCAACGGTAGCGCCAACGCTCAATCGACCAGCACGGCAACTCCGAACCTGCTCGAATTTCTCGGCATCCTGCCTGCCGTAACCTATGATCCTTACCAGTCGCAGATTCCACGCCGGCGGCCAGGACATCCACCAGAGCCGCTACCGATGTTCGTCGAGCAGAACCCCGACGCGGTCAATCCCGCACCGGTGGATCAAGCTGGCGAATTCCTGCCGGTACCCGATCGTTGGCGCATCATGGAGTCGCTTGGTTTCAAGCATTCGCTGCTCGATCCCTACAACCAGAATGTTCTCAAAGGCGACAAGCCGATTCGTGGCAACGACCACTTCCTCAGTCTGCTGGCAATCTCCGACACCATCATCGAGCCACGCTCGATCCCGACTCCGGTAGGCCCACAAGGCACGGGCGGCAGCGGTGATCTCGACGTGCTTGGCAGGACCAATCAGCTGATCCTTGCACAGACCTTCATTTTCGGTGCCGACTACTATATCGGCGACACCACATTCAAGCCGCCGGATCTCGAGTTCAAGACCCTGCTCGCGTTCAACTACAACCGCGTCCAGACACAAGAGCCTCGCGCGTTGCAGGTCAATCCTGATCTCGGAAAAATTCGGGATGACGGCTTCATTGGCGTGCAGGAACTGTTCGTCGACAAACACCTGCGCAACGTATCTTCGCGCTACGATTTCGACTCCATCCGGGTCGGTATCCAGCCATTCAACAGCGATTTTCGCGGCTTCCTGTTTCAGGACAGTCAGCTGGGAATCCGCCTGTTCGGCAATCGCGACAACAACTTTTGGCAATACAACTTTGCCTGGTTCCGTCGTCTCGACAAGGACATCAATTCCGGCCTCAATGATGTCACCAAGTCGCCGCGCAAAGATGATGTCTTCATTGCCAACCTGTACCGTCAGGATTTCCCGTTCGTAGGATTTACCTCGCAAATCACGGCGGCTTACAACCGCAACCGTGAAGATAGCGCCTTCTACGATTCCAACGGTTTTATCCAGCGACCGTCGTCACTCGGTCTCGAGATACCCCGCACCTATGACGTCGGCTACTTCGGCTACAACGCGGATGGCCATATCGGCCGGATCAACCTGACCGCATCCGCCTATTACGCCTTCGGCAAGCAGACCCCGGGCGTATTCGTTCGCAAGGGCACCGACATCCGGGCCGGCTTCGCTGCTGCGGAGGCTTCGATTGACTACAGCTGGATACGTCTGCGCGCGTCTCTCGCCTATGCCAGCGGCGATGACGATCCCTACGATGACCGCTCAACAGGTTATGACGCGATTTTCGAGAATCCGATATTTGCCGGTGCCGATACGAGCTATTGGATACGCCAGAACGTTCCGCTCATTGGTGGCGGCGGAGTCGCCCTGGCACAGCGCAATGGCTTGCTGAACAATCTGCGCTCATCAAAGGAAAACGGCCAGTCGAATTTCGACAACCCCGGCCTGCGCTTGATTGGCATGGGTGCCGACTTCGACCTGACCCCGGCCAGTCGGGTCGCCGCCAATCTCAACGCATTGTGGTTCGACAACACCGCCGTCCTCGAAACAGCACGCAATCAGGGTGATATTGGCCGTCATATTGGTACCGACGCGTCGGTCTCCTGGATCTATCGTCCACATTTCACCCAGAACATTATCGTCCGTCTTTCCGCCGCTGCGCTTCTGCCGGGTAGCGGGTTCAAGGATCTTTACGGTGACCAGCACAGTACCTACTACTCGGTACTGGGCAATATCGTGCTGACTTATTGAGGCGCATGTCATGAGAAAGCCGATGCCGACCCAAAGCAACCCTGAAATGAACAGATCATCGCTTACAGCTTGCAGTCGCTCGAATACCAGGACGTCAGCGCATAAATGCGTATTCGCCTTTGCTCTCTTCGCCATGGTTTGCGGCTCGTTCGCCTATGCAAGCGAGGAAGTCGCGGTTGAACGTGAATACGTCACCGCGCCGAACGCGCCCGCGTTTCAGACCGAGGTTCAGGCTGACGCCAAATCGCAAGGTTGCATTTCGTGCCATCTGGAATCCGATCGCAAGACCATGCACGCGAATCCTGCCGTCGTGCTTGGCTGTACCGATTGCCACGGTGGTGATTCGACGGTCAACGCACCACAGGGCGTTTCTGCGCAACGAGTTGGCGGCCATGACGCCGCGCACGGCGATGACAGCGATCACGGCCATGGCACCACGGCTCGCTTCGAGCCGGCGTACCAGGAGGCCATCGACCGCGCCCACGTGTTGCCCCGGTTCCCCGACAAATGGCCCTCCAGCGCGAACCCGAAGCGCAGCTACACCTGGCTGCTCAAGGAATCACCGGAATTCGTGCGTTTCGTCAACCCCGGCGACCTGCGTATCGCCCGCGAAGCTTGCGGCGCCTGCCACCTGCCGGTAATCCAGGCCAGCGAGAAAAGCTTGATGGCCAACTCGGCAATGTTCTGGGGCGCAGGCGCGTACAACAACGGCATCCTGCCGGCCAAGCACTCGATTCTTGGCGAAGCCTACGATCGTGACGGCAACCCCGCTAGCGTCAGCAATGGAATACCCAACGACGCCAACATGGATGCCCACGGCATTCTGCCGAAGATCAGCCCGCTGCCAAGCTGGGAAACCACCCCCGAAGGCGACATCTTCCGCGTCTTCGAGCGCGGTGGACGCAACATCAACAACCTGTTTCCGGAAATCGGACTGCCCAATGAAGCCGGCCAGATCCAGCGTCTTGAAGAGCCGGGTCGCCCCGACATCAAGCAATCCAATCGCGGACCTGGCACCGGCAGCCGTGTCTCGATACCGATTCTCAACATCACCAAGACCCGTCTCAACGATCCATTCCTGTGGATGATGGGTACCAATGACAATCCCGGCGACTACCGCTCATCCGGCTGCAGTTCCTGCCACGTCGTATATGCCAATGATCGTGACCCTCGCCATTCGGCGATCTATGCGAAATTCGGCAATACCGGAACCAGTCAGCAGGTCGATCCGACCATTCCGAAAGGTGAGTCTGGGCATCCGCTCAAACATGAGTTCACGCGCCAGATCCCGACCAGTCAGTGCATGATTTGCCACATGCATCAACCGAACATGTTCATCAACTCGATGCTCGGTTACACCATGTGGGATTACGAGTCCGACGCTGCCTCGATGTGGCCCAAGGAGCAGCAATACCCGGACGCGGAAAAAATGCACAAGATTCTCGAGCGCAATCCCGAAGAAGCAGCCATCCGCGGCAAATGGGGAGACCCGGATTTTTCAAAGGATGTTTCACTGCTCAATCCACAGCTGAAAGATACCCAATTCGCCGATTATCACGGCCACGGCTGGAACTTCCGCGCCGTGTACAAGCGCGATCGCAAGGGCAATCTCCTCGACAAGGTCGGCACCAGGATCGCCGACGACGATCCGGACAAGTGGAAGAAGGGCGTGCATCTGTCTTCAATCCACGTTGATGTCGGCATGCAGTGCGTTGATTGCCATTTTGCCCAGGACAACCACGGCAATGGTTACCTCAAGGCCGAGGTCATGGGCGCAGTGGAAATCCAGTGTCAGGATTGCCATGGCACCGCAGATACCCTGCCGACGCTGAAAACTTCGGGACCTTCAGCATCCAAGTTCGGCACGGATCTGCTGTTGATCCGCAATGCCGACGGCAAGAAGCGCTTTGAATGGATGGGTGACAAGCTGATCCAGCGCTCGGCGGTAACACCGGATCTGGAATGGACCATGAGTCTGGTCAAGGAAACTGCCGACCCGATCTCCGGCACCTACAACGAAAAAGCCACGCGCGCACACACGATGTCCATGGATACCGACCAGTTGCGCTGGGGCGCCGATGTGCCGAAGGATCAGCGTGCGCACAGCGAAGACAAGATGCTCTGCTATGCCTGTCACACCTCGTGGACGACAAGTTGCGGTGGCTGCCACCTGCCCATCCAGGCCAACTGGAAAACCGAGCGGCACAAGTACGAGGGCGGCGAGACGCGTAATTTCGCCACCTACAACCCGCAAGTTGCCCGTGACCAGATGTTCTTCCTCGGCAAGCACGGCAGCATCAAGGGCGGCAAGATTGCACCGGTACGCTCGTCCTCGGCATTGGTGCTGTCGTCGACCAATATCAATCGCGAGAAGATCTACGTCCAGCAGCCGCCGATTTCCTCGTCCGGCTACAGCTCGCAAGCGTTCGCGCCGCACTACCCGCACACCGAACGCAAAACCGAGACCAAGGATTGCGAGGATTGTCATCTTTCGAAGAAGAATGACAACAACGCGATCATGGCGCAGTTGCTTCTGTTCGGGACCAAGTTCATCGATTTCGTCGGCTATCACGCCTGGGTCGGTGGCGACGGCGAAATCAGCGCGGTCAGGGTCACCGAATGGGATGAACCACAAGCCGTCATCGGCAGCTATCTGCAACGCTTCGCCTATCCGGATTGGTATGCCACGCACCAGGAAAACAAGCAGCAGTTGCAGGTGGCACAAGAACACTCGGCAGGGGTCGCCAATTGCCTGCAATTGCGTGGTGAGTACCTGTATGTCGCCGAAGGCAAAAAGGGATCGCGTGTCTACGACGTGGCCAGCATTGCCAACAAGGGCTTTTCACAGAAGCTGATCACCGCGCCGTTCTCGCCACTCGGACATGACACGGCCATCAAGTCGAAGAACGCGACTTGCATCGTTCTGCCGACCACCCAACCCGTCGCACCGGAACGCAATACCGGCGAACTCATGCGCGTGAAAAATCAAGAGCAACCGATGCATCCGCTGTACAAGTACGCCTTCATTACCGATGCCGAAGAAGGCCTGATCGCCACCGATATCGACACCCTCGCTGATGGTGATCCGCGCAACAATTTCCTGACTCGCGCAATGACATGGAACGGAAACGGCGTACTTGCCGGTGCACGCCATGTGACCATCGCGGGCACCACGTTCTACGTCGCAACCGATGCGGGAATCGTGGTTCTGGATCTGGATGATCCACTCAAGCCTCGCTACATGAAAACCATTCCGATCGCAGATGCTCGCGCCAGCCAGGTCCAGTTCCGCTATCTGTTTGTCACGGCGGGAGACGGATTGCACGTTGTCGATGTCACCAAGCCTGAAGATGCAAAGGAGGTTCCAGGCGCCACGGTTCCGTTGCGTGATGCACACAAGCTGCATGTTGCGCGGACATTTGCCTACGTGGCCGATGGAGCGGACGGCCTGGCGATCATCAATGTGACCAATCCCGAGCATCCCAAGCTGTTTCAGATGTTCAATGCCGATGGTCAGATCAATGACGCACGCGACGTCATCGTTGGCACAACCAACGCATCACTTTTCGCCTATGTTGCCGACGGCAAGAATGGCCTCAAGGTGATCCAGTTGACCTCCCCGGAACTGCAACCGAAATTCTACGGCTTCACACCGGATCCAAATCCGCAATTGATCTCCTGGTACCCGACGAAAAAACCCGCACTTTCGCTTTCGCGCGGGCTGGAACGGGATCGAGCCGTCGATGAAACCGGTCACCAGATTGCCGTATTCGGTCGCATCGGTGCGCGGCCATTCAATCTGGAAGAAATGCGCAGACTGTTCCTGCGCCCCGATGGCACACCGTGGTTTGTCAGCAACGAGGTCGACGACAACGGCACGCTTTCCGTCGATGAAGAAAACCAGAAGCGTCGCACCCAGGGGGCAGCAGGATCAACTGGCGCCGCCGCTCCGGCGTCCTTGAACTGAACCGTCGGCGCCGGACTCGCAAGGGTCCGGCGCACTCCTCATGCAAAGCGAAAACAACGCGACCCTTCTGCAGAATTTCTATTCGGCATTCAGCGCACGTGACGGCGCGGGCATGAGTGCTTGCTATCACGCCGAGGCCACGTTCAAGGACCCGGTATTTGATCTGCAAGGCGCAGAAGTCGGCGCAATGTGGCGCATGCTGTGTTCGCGCAGCTCCGATTTGCGCGTCGAAGCGACGAATCTGTCCGCCAACAACGATATCGGCAGCGCCGACTGGCAAGCCTGGTACTCGTTCTCCGCCAGCGGTCGCGCCGTGCACAATCAGGTCCATTCCCGCTTCCGCTTCGCCGAAGGGCGGATCATCGAACAAGTCGACACGTTTTCATTCATGGCCTGGTCGCGACAAGCGCTCGGCCCGGTCGGCATGTTGCTGGGCTGGACGCCACTTCTGAAAGGCAAGGTCCGCGCAAACGCTCGCACCGCTCTCGATCACTACATCGCGAAGGAAGGCATTCGATCCTGATCCGCCAGTCGCGGCGCCATTCATTTCAGTAGCGCTACACTTCGCGGAATGTCCGCCCTGCCCTCGACGCCACTCGCCTATCAGTCCAGCACCTCAATGCGCATGCTCGCTGCGCAGGCGTTGAGCCGGGCTGCAGGCGCGCCGCTGATCACCGGAAACGATGTCGAACTGCTGATTGATGGCCGGGCGAACTTTGATGCCTGGCTCGCTGCCATTCGATCCGCCTGCTCGACCATTCTTTTTGAAAACTACATTTTCAACGACGATGAATTGACCGCCGAATTTCGCGCCGCACTGATTGATCGCGCCAATGACGGGGTCCGCGTCCTGGTGATTCGTGACTGGCTTGGCTGTCTCGGGCAATCCAGGCGCAGCTTCTGGCAACCCCTGATTGATGCCGGTGGCGAATTGCGTACATTCAACCCGCCGAACCTCGGCAGTCCCTTCGGCTGGCTGTCACGTGATCATCGCAAGCTGCTGGTGGTCGATGCCTCGGTCGGATTCCTCGGTGGACTCTGTGTCAGCGCAAAATGGCTGGGCGACCCTTCACGCGAGATCTCACCCTGGCGTGATACCGGCGTCGCCGTGCGAGGACCCGCCGTTCGCGACCTGGCCGCCTCATTCGTCGACACGTGGTCGAGTCTGGGCACCGCTCTGGCCGATGACGTCCTTGATGCCTTCAATGAAATCGAGACTGCCGGCGAGATCGATCTGCGCGTCATCGCGACCGTTCCGAACCGGGCCGGAATCTATCGCCTCGATCAGTTGATCGCGTCCATGGCGCGCGAACGCTTGTGGTTATCCGATGCCTATTTCGTTGGTATCGCACCGTATGTCCAGGCACTTTCTTCCGCGGCTCGCGACGGTGTCGACGTGCGCCTGCTGGTTCCCGGCAGCAGTGACATTCCAGCCATCGGCGGCTTGTCCAGAGGCGGCTATCGTCCATTGCTCGAAGCCGGTGTCCGCGTATTCGAATGGAACGGCTCGATGCTGCATGCAAAAACCGCCGTCGCCGATGGACGCTGGGGACGAGTTGGATCAAGCAACCTCAATGTCGCCAGTTGGCTCGGCAACTGCGAACTCGATATCGCCGTCGAAAACATCGATTTTGCCAACCAGCTGGAACGCCAGTATGAAACCGACCTTGAGAATGCGACCGAGATTGTTCTCGGCGATCGTCGGCGGGTATGTCACCAGCAGCCACGCAGCCGTGGCGCGACGAAAGGCCGGGGTGGCAGTTCCAGTCGTGCCGCCGCTGGTGCCTTGCGTCTCGCCAACTCGATGGGTGCCGCGATCTCCAACCGCCGCGTCCTGGGTCCGGCGGAATCGGTTTCGCTCGGTCTGGGTGCGATCGCGCTGGGTGTGACCAGTATCGTCGCCTTCCTCTGGCCGGCGGTGATCAGCTGGCCGCTGGCTGTGCTGGCACTGTGGATTTCGGTCATCCTGGCAGCGCGCTATGTGGCGGCGAGAAAAAAGCAGATTCCGCCGAAGAAAGGCGACTGACTCCATCAGGCCCACTCGAAGCCTGTGCATCTATCGTCGTTCGAGCCACCAGAAGACGGAACAGACCAGCAACCAGGCGAGAAACAGTTTCCAGCGCGGCAACGTCGCGCGATAGCTTGTCTGCTTTGGGGCATCTTGCTGCAGTTGGGCAGTGGCTTGGTGGCGCTCAGCCCGGACAAGGGATCGACCGGCCTCGTCCGGGTAGACGAAAACCGGCCACTGCGCACCGGCATTGTCCAGGTGATGCCAACCCGGTTGTTCTGGCCACCAAGCGGCGCAAGCATTCGCCGTCGTATCGATCAGCAATTCATGCCGCCGAGCATCAGGATCCTCGATACTCGCTCCGGCTTCGAGCTCACACAGTACGCTGCGCTCGCCGACACGCGGACGCGCTGGCAAGGCGGGAAGCGGATTGCCACGGGCACGCGAAACGCGCGTGAAAATGCCACTCCAGAGTGAACCATAGCGAATCGAATCGCCGCTCAACTGCAGCCGGTAGCTGTCCAGCGGAAGCCACGCCCCAACCCGGCCCTGGGCGATGGCGCGCCATGCCACAAGCACGGAGCCATCTGCGTCAACCGCATAGGCAACCACATCGTTGCTCGTCATCTCCACCGGGGCTCGTGCCAGTGTCATGTCGGGCAGAGGTTTCACCAGAGCGACCGAGCGCGAAACATCGGCAGGTTTGATCTCGAATCCCAATCCTTTCCAGTCCGAAGCAACCGCAGCAGGCAGTGGTCCGGTCACTCGCAAGAGCAGGCCCAGGCCTTGCTCGACGGCGGTGCGGACCAGAGTCTTGGCCGAGCTTGAAAGACCTGCCCAGGCACGTTGGTCGATGATCAGCAGATCGGTCTCGGCCAACACCTCCGCGCTCAGCGACGGGGCGTTCTGTTTCTGGTCAATGCCGCGGCTGAGACCGATGCGGCTGGCAACGATATTCCCGGAATCGACTATCCAGCGACGCAAATACTTGAGATCCGCATCGGGACCACCCGACAGAATCAGGGTTCGTACGGAATCTCCGTCGACAACAACAATCGGAAGCGGAACCTCCTCGATCACCTTTTCCTGATCATCGAGCAGCTGCAAGCGATAAAGCGTCTCACCGGGCGCTTTTGCCCGGAGGCCAAGAGCGAAACCACCCTCTGCATCCGCTGTTGTCGTCGCCACGGTTTGATCACTTCGATCACGAAGTCGAAGCTGCAGCTCTCCCTTGCCGACAGCACGACCACGGACCGTTCCGGCCGCCCCTTCGCGCACGAAATCGGGCTGCGACAGTTCAACAATCCCTTGCAGGGCCCGGCCCGGTTCGAAAACGAGCCCGCGATCGCCGACAACCTCGCGATCCCGCGCGGGCAAGCCATCGCCGAGCACGCGAAGATCACCAATCTCGGGATGCTGGCGCAGGCCGGTGGCCAGATCAGGCACTTCAAGGATCGTCGGATCGCTGGTTTCCACACTGGGCAAGGCGAGCGTCGGCACGCCGGGCTTTCGCTCATCGATTTGTCGTGACCCAACTCCCGGCGTCAGGATGATTCCCGTCTCGCGAGGCAGATCAATTGCGGGTGGAAAAATGAGCAGATAGAGCAAGGCAGCCATGAGCCCGTGACCGAGCACGCGAGTCCAGCGCCAAGGTCGGGTTCCACGCAACACGCGCAAGGCGCCGAGCAGAGCAGCAAGGGCGAGTACCCCAATGATTGAACCTTCGATCACATTCACGGCAGCGTTCCGTCGTTGATTCGATCGAGATAGTCGCGTCCCGCCGCATCCGGGGTGTCACGCAGTCGGGTTACCACGGGTGAAGGAGGCAGTGCCTGCCAGAGCAGATTGAGCAGGCGTTCACGACATTCGCTGCATTGCGGCTGTCGACGCAACGCATCAACCGCCGCGATCAGATTCAGCGCATCGGCTCGCTTCGCACCCTCGCCCCGCAACCAGCCATCGAATGCTTCGAGATCTACTGAAGAGTCGCTTGAAAGCGATTGATAAATATGGGAAATCTTCTGATCATCGCGATCCGAATCGACAAGCACACCGCGCGGATCGCGAAGCCCTTTGCGCTCCCCAGTCAGGCGTCGACTGGTATCGACCGGAGGCAGCTCGAGGCCAACCCGGGAAAGGTAAATGCGCGTCGATTGCTGGACTTGCTTGATGTAGGCAAGTGCGCGATTTTCGTAGGGCAAGGCCTTACCGGGATGGCCCTGACGCAGATGCAGTTCGGCCTGCCACATTTCGGCCAATGCCGACTTGAGAATCTTCTTGGTCTGCGGATCGAGCAGGGTTGCCGCTCCGGCATGATCGTGAGTGTGGCCGTACTCGGCGAGGATATTGCTCACTTCGCCGAACGTCGATGCCGACGATCCCTCCGGCTCGTGGCCATGATCTTCGGTCAGCGCATCCTGTTGGGTCGCCTTGTCGTCATCGTGCTCACCCGGCTCATGGCGTTCGGCCGCGCCGGATTCAAACTCTTCGCCGAGAAACTGACCATAGCGCAAGCGCAGGATTTTCTGGTCGACGCCGATCTTGTCGGAACGCGCGAGGAAGCGGTCGTCGTCCAGTCTGGAGTGCTCCTCGATCAGCGCTTCCGAGTCGATGATGATCTGACGCTGACTGCGGAAATAGGCGGGTAGAACCTTTTGCACAATGCCTTCGACCCCCTCGCCGTCACTGGCCCGTTCCGGCGGCCAGCGCAGAATGTAGCTGGCACTGCGTGAAGTGTTCGCGGACGGTGTGCGTTGGTCGGACACGATGAGTCGAACGATCAGATCGTCACCTGCGGCAAAACCGAGCGAGGCGGGATCGAGCTGTCGACGAAAACGTTGCCTGCGTGGATCCGCACTCGCTTCTGCGCGCAGGCGCTCACTGCGCTCACTCACCGTCACCTGCTCGCCACTGCCTTGGGCGAGGGTCATCGCCAATCGCGCATCGCCAATGCCGTAGTCATCGGTGACCTCGAATTCCAATGACCATGTTCGCTGGCCGGCATCGACCAGGCTCAGGGTCTTGTCCGGCAGGAGTACATGAATCTCGGGCGGCTGATCGACGATGGCGTCCAGTCGATAAAGGCGATCCTCAAGCAGCGGTGACGAGGAGTCGATGGCGATGCGATAGAGCGCCGAATCATTCAGGACCTTTTCGCCGACCCAGACGGACTGCTCCTGCTGGAGCGGAATCTCGCTGCCATCATGGAACTGCAGCTTGGCCGATACCGGTTGTGGATCGAATTCGAGTCGCCAGCGAAGCTGCGATCCTGCGGCGACTTTTGCTTCCAGCACCGGCTCTGAACGTGCAGCCAGACCGGTATATGCCGGAGCCTCAATATCGAGCAGCGACGAACGTATCGTTGTATTCAACACTCGCGTTTCGGGTTGCGCCGAACCATTGCTCTGCGGCAGCGGAATGAGCGCCGGCCCGGGCAGCAATCCGGCCAGCGGAATCAGAACAAGCATTATTCCGGCGAGCAGCAACGGAACGCGCCATGACCATGCTGGCCGCAGATCCGGCAGCGCCGTCGAGCGGATGTTCGCCAGCAAGCGCTGTCGCTGCAAATCTTCCAGCGCAGTTCGTTTCGCAGCGGAACCCAGCAGCAAATCGGCGCTGTCCTCAAACACGGGCGAAGAAGCATCCAGCCTTCTCACGACACGCGCGTCATCGACGCAGCGTACCGCCCGGATCAAGCGGTAGACGAGCACGACCAGAGCCAGAAACGTCGCTGCAAGAACTACGTCAAACGATGCCAATCGAGTGAGCAAAGCGACCGCCGCGATCAGTGGCAAGACCCAGATCAGGACATTCGCCACATGTCGGCGAATCATCCGCTTGCGCAATGTTCCGATCACGGCATGGCTCATGCGATCTGCCTGCGTGTAGCGAGAACGCGTTCGAGCAGGAACAGCAAGGCCGCAAGCAGGCCGATCAGCGCAATCAATGAAGTCTGCGATTTCGCCACGGCACGATTGACGACCAGAGGCTCGACCTCGCGGGCGAAAGCACGTTCAGGGGGGCGTGGGACAGGCAGGAACAATGCCTGCAAGCGTTGCGGAAAATCGGCATCCAGCAGGCCAGGCAGGCTTTCTGGCGTCAACGTTGCCTGCAAGTGGATCACGGCTCCACGGCCAAGCCGTTCCTCACTGGCAACAACGTCGGCCTGGTCGCTGCGCCAGACCGGCTGGCCCTGCCCGACCTCGCCATCAACAAGCAGCACCCGCCCGCCATGCCTGATCCAGGGCTTGATCGAATCCGGCAAAGGCGCATCGAGCCAGATCAAGGCGTCAGTCTTGTCTGGCAATGGCGTCGCCAGCGGCTGATCATCTACCTGCCATTGGCGGGAGCCGATCGCATTCCAGACACCGACGGCGGCGCGCAGATAGCGAAGACCGGTCGAATCATCAGCTCCGTAGCGAATCGCAATGGTTTGCTTGCCCGCTTGCTGAGCCGGGGTGGTCGCGTCCGACTTCCCGGCAACCTCCTGCCAATCGATCGCACGAGTGAGCACTATTCGCTGTGCATCGAGACCGCCGATTTCGGCTGGAACCAGCACGCTCAAGCTGTCCTTCGCCGGCAGGCTCGCATCCAGCTCGCGCAAGAGACTCGACAACGGCTGATCGGTTTCAGTGATGGTCTCGCCAATCGCTGGAAAACCCGGGGTGAGCCATAACCACTCTGCCCTGGCGTCATCGACCTGCTTGCGCGCGGCGACCAGATCAACACCGGTATCCACGGCGACCACATGACGTGCCTCGCGCCAATCCCCCTTGAGCATCGGCAGCGCGATCAGCAATGCGACCATTGCGATCAATGCCAATCGAGTCAGCAACAAGCCAAGATCATCAAACTGCAATCGCCGTCGCGGGCGCACGCTTTCGCGCAACCAGCGCAACGCGGCAAAATCGGTAATGTGCTGCTCGGGCCGGCGAATCAGGTGGATCAGCAAAGGCACGATCAATCCGGCCAGCGCGATGAGTCCGAGCGGAAACAGCAAGGCGACGCTCATCGACGTTCCACCATCGTTTGCGATGAGCCAAACAGCTTTTGCAGCGGCTCATCCAGCGCTCGATCAAGCACATGCTCGACGTGCAACACACCGGCCGCTGCAAAACGCTTGGCCAGCTCGGCACGCGCCGCTTCAAAGCGCTTGATAAAGCCTTCACGGGCCAACCTGGCATCGATACGCAATTCCGCGCCGGTTTCCGGATCACGGAATCGGTGCCCACTCCTGAACGGGAAATCGCGCTCCTCGGCGCTGATCAACTGGATCGACAGCACTTCACGGCGGGCGGCGGCGAGGCGCGTGGCGAGTTCGACCAGATCATCGTCGAAGCAATCACTGAGCAAGAGCACCAGCGAGCCTGGCAGGATTCGTTCCCAGAGCGGTCGCAGCTTTTTCGCATCAGGCAAGAGTCCGCCACTGTTGAGCGCGGCCAACTCGAGCAGGCAGCGGTCACGCTGGCGCGGGCCCGCAGCATCGGCAACGAAGCGTAGCGCCTGCGATGAAAGGCCGATCAGGCCGAAGCGATCACCCTGGCGCAAGGCCAGTTCGATGGTGCAGGCGGCGAGCAACTTGGCCGCATCGAGTTTGCTGTAGTCGGCACGGGCCTGGTCGGCCTGGGCCATCGAGGCGCTGGCATCGATCACGATCCAGATCGTCAACGGGCTGTCGCGTTCGGCTTCACGAACAAAGTAGCGATCCGAACGCGCATACAATTTCCAATCGATGCGCCGCGGCTCGTCGCCCGGCTCGTAGCCACGATACTGGGCGAACTCAAGACCGGCACCCCGACTGCGGCTGGCGTGCATGCCAAGACCATTGCCACCCGCAGCCGAGCGCGCGCTCAAACGCAAATCCCTGAGCCTGGCGCGCAGTTCGTCGGTCAGCTCGAACATCGGATCGCTCAGGCCGGGAACGCGACCGAGCGTAACAACACCTCGATCACATCATCAGTACTGCGACGTTCGGCTTCGGCCGCAAACGAAAGCAACAAGCGGTGGCGCAAAACGGGTGAAGCCAGCGCCTTGACGTCATCGCGTGTCGCCGCGAGGCGACCGTGAATCAGGGCGCGCGCTTTCGAGGCGAGAACCAGTGACTGGCCGGCACGCGGGCCGGCACCCCAGCGTACCCATTCGCGAACTTCGGAAATCTCACTGTGCTGCGGCCGCGAGGCGCGAACGAGACGCGTGATCCAGGTCATCAAATCGTCGCTGACATGGACCTCACGAACAAGCTTCTGCAGGGCAATGACTTCCTCGGCGTCCATGACCTTGCTGACCTGCCCACTCGAACTGCCCGTCGTCCGGGCAAGAATCGAACGCTCTTCGTCCTCGTCCGGATAGTCGACGCGGATATGCAGGAGGAAACGATCGAGCTGGGCTTCGGGCAGCGGATAGGTGCCCGCCTGTTCGAGCGGGTTCTGCGTGGCCAGCACGAAGAATGGCTCGGGCAGCGTGTAAGTTGTTCCGGCGTAGCTGATCGTATGCTCCTGCATCGCTTCAAGCAGCGCGGCCTGGGTCTTCGGCGGTGTCCGGTTGAGTTCGTCGGCAAGCAACAAGCTGGTGAACACCGGGCCCTTCTGGAACTTGAAATAGCGCTTGCCGGTACCGTGATCCTCTTCGAGAATTTCGGTGCCGAGAATGTCGCTCGGCATCAAATCCGGGGTGAACTGGATACGCCGGAATTCCAGATGCAAGGCCTGCCCGAGTGAACGTACCAGCAAGGTCTTGCCGAGACCGGGCACGCCTTCGAGCAGGCAATGGCCACCGGCGAGCAAGCCGATCAGCAATTGTTCGACGACCTCATCCTGACCGACGATGGCTTCGGCGATTGATTCGCGCAGTTTGGCCAGCTTGCCGATTTGATTCTGGATGTTCTCTTCTGTCACCGCTTCATTCATTCCAGCTGTTCCAATTCATCATGGAGCTTCCGATCC
>NZ_DASSYD010000198.1:0-23369 GCF_035703485.1 Dokdonella sp.
TATGCACGCTCCCGGTTGGTAGTGTCCTGGCGTTTTCAGCGGAATCGCCGCGCGCAGGCTGGCGTGTCCCAACTACGCATGGAGTTTTCGCTCCAGCTCGGTGCGCACCAGCTCCGGGTTTGCGCGGCCGCCGGTCGCCTGCACACCCAATCCGGCCTGATGGACGAGCTTTCCAAGATCCGCCGCGTACTCGCAAAAATCGATAACAGCACCCCGCACGAAGTGCTCATGGTCATCGACGGCACCACCGGCCAGAACGCCATCGCCCAGCTCAAGCATTTCCGCGAAGCGATCGGTGTCAGCGGTCTCGTCGTGACCAAGCTCGATGGCACCGCCAAGGGTGGTGTTGTCTTTGCCCTGGCCCGCGAGTTTGGCCTGCCGATCCGTTTCATCGGACTAGGCGAAGGCATTGAAGACCTGCGCGTGTTCGATGCCCAGGCTTTTGTCGATGGTTTGCTGCCGGCGTCGCTGGCCAACGCCAGCGCTGGCAACTGAGCGGAATCGAGCTGCCGCGTGTGAAAATCAAACGCATCGTTGCCAACATCGAAACCGTCGAGCCATCCAGCGTCGATGCTTTCTACCGGGACATCCTCGGCCTGGACCTGGCCATGGATCATGGCTGGATCCGTACCTACAGCAGTGGCGAACGCATGCCCGTCCAGGTCAGTTTTGCCTCCGAAGGCGGCTCCGGCACCGCCGTGCCGAGACTGTCCATCGAAGTCGATGATCTCGAAACTGCCCTTCAGCGATGCAGGGACGCAAATGTCCCGATCGAATACGGCCCGGTGAGCGAACCCTGGGGCGTGCGACGCTTCCACGTCCGCGATCCGCTCGGTGGACTGATCAATATCCTCCAGCACGAGTCGGCATAGCGCGTGTCGACTACCCATGGATAGCTTCGCCAAAAACCTGCTCGCCTGGTTCGATATCCACGGCCGCAACAACCTGCCCTGGCAGCATCCGCGGACGCCTTATCGCGTCTGGCTCAGCGAAGTGATGCTGCAACAGACCCAGGTGCGCACGGTGATTCCGTACTTCGAACGCTTTGTGCGCGCCCTGCCGAGCCTCGCCGATCTCGCTGCCGCGCCGCAGGATCGCGTACTCGCGCTGTGGTCGGGCCTCGGCTACTACAGCCGTGCACGCAACCTGCATCGCTGCGCGCAAATCTGCTTTGCCGAGCACAACGGCGAACTGCCGCAATCGATCGAAGCATTGAGCGCCCTGCCCGGTATCGGTCGCTCCACTGCCGCAGCCATCCTCGCCCAGGCACACGGCCAGTCGCATGCGATCCTAGATGGCAATGTGCGCCGCGTACTTGCGCGCTTCCACGGCGTTCAAGGCTGGCCCGGCGCCAGTGCCGTGCAAAATCAGCTATGGCAACTCGCCGAATCGCACACGCCGGACAAACGCGCCGCCGACTACACCCAGGCCATCATGGATCTCGGCGCGCTGGTCTGCACGCGCAGCAAACCGCGCTGTGCGGAATGTCCGCTGCATCGCACATGCGTCGCCTTGCGCGATGGCTTGACCGCCGCACTGCCGCAGAAAAAACCAGCGAAAACGATACCAAGCCGCACGACAACCATGCTGATCGCGCGCGATGCCGAAGGCCGCGTGCTGCTTGAGCGCCGACCGCCCACCGGCGTCTGGGCACGACTCTGGAGTCTTCCGGAAGGTGTCGACGTCGAGCGTCCGCAATCCTTCTTTGCGCCATTCGACAGGATCGCCTCGCCACGCATTCAGGTGTTGCCCGAACTGATCCACACTTTCAGCCATTTTCGCCTGCACATCACGCCGATCCTGATGCACATCGATGCCGATGAATCGCGTATCGCCGATGATCCTGATCGTGCCTGGGTGCGGCCCGATGAGCTCGATACGCTTGGCCTTCCTGCACCAGTGCGTAAACTGTTGGCGCAACATTGAACAAACACGCCAAGGAATCTGCCCCATGCGAACTGTGAACTGCGTAAAACTCGGCTTTGAAGCCGAAGGCCTCGCCTTCGCCCCGTGGCCCGGCGAGCTCGGCAAACGCATCTACGAAAACGTCTCCAAGCAAGCCTGGGCCGACTGGATGAAACACCAGACCATGCTCATCAACGAGAACCGCCTGAACCCCCTCGACGCTTCCACACGAACATTCCTCAGCGCGGAAATGGAAAAGTATTTCTTCGGCGAAGGCTCGGAAGCCCCACCCGGGTTCATCAAATCGCTCCAGTCGTAGCGCCTGACAAGCCGTTGGATAAGGGGCTCGCTCCTGCCATTCGCGATTCCCGCGAAAAAAAGCATCGCCCCTGAAGGGTTGCCTGCAAACGGCCTTCAACGGGCTGCTAACTTTTCTCCGCATCTTTGGCCTGCTTGCGATCCGCCAGATATTTCTTGTAATCAATCGGCTGAATCTCGTTGATCCGGCACTTGCGCTTGGTGTCAATGCCGACCATTACCGAATCGAAATTCTTGCTGACCACATGTGCATTCGAGCTCACGCCGATCGATTGCGTCCACTCGAGGTCGCTGCACGGCGGATCAACCGTCAACAGATACGCTTCATTGAGTCGCGGCCAGACAACCACCTTGTACTCGCCAACGACCTCCCAGCGCTTCAGATCCCAAAACTGGAATCGATTGACCGGCTCACCGACGTATGGAAGGTACTCCTTCAACGCCATCTCCTGCTTCTCGCGTGACTGAGCGGAAGCACTGGTCGCCAAAAGCAAGGCGAAAATTGTCAACAGGGTTTTCATCGTCATGCCACTCCGTGGGTTGGGTGAATACACAGACTTCAATCAGACGAGACTGAGTGCAAAACTGACGCAAGCACTCGGTTTCCGTTCATCTCGCATTCCGATGAAGGCTTCGGCTTCGCCAGGGAATCGACCCCACGATCATCCCCCAATCGACTTCAAACCTGCGGATTTTCTCGGCCAACGACACACCAAGCTTGACGAATCCGCCCCCAATCGCTCTAATACGCGCCCCTTCGCCGTGGCCTTCAGCGCCCCGGCACGCAAGCACAAGGGCCGAGTAGCTCAGTTGGTAGAGCAGGGGATTGAAAATCCCCGTGTCGGCGGTTCGATTCCGTCCTCGGCCACCATTCCATTCAAGTTCCTCCAAGGTTTCCGGCAGCGTGTAATTCCTCGTGCCATGGGAATCGAACCGCGATAGAGCGCGGTTCGATGATGCGCGCCTTCCTGGCGCTTACCCCTTCGGGGCCGGCTTCGCCGTTCGCTTCGGCATCCTGCCTGCGCAGTCCGTCGAGCGCCATGGATGGCGTGAATGCAGGAAACGCAGGAGCAGTTTTCTGCCAAACGCCATGGATGGCTTGAATGCGCGAAACGCAGGAGCAGTTGCCGAGCAGTTTTCTACCAAGCTCCAATGCCCTCGCACTCAATCCAGGTTTCAATATCAAACGTTCGAATTTGCGCCCTGGTCGATCAGGGCCAGCAGGCTTGCGTAGGCGCGCTGCCAGGCATCGAGCGTGGTGCCGTGCGGTGCCAGTACGCCGTTCAATGCAATCTGGTGTGACTCGCGAAGATAGTCGGCGACGGCGGTGAGTCCGGCGCGGGCGGCAGCCAGCATCTCGCCGGTGTGACCGGGATAGAGCGCCGTCAGCGTCTCATCCCAACTTTGTCGCCAAACCTGTCCTGCCGTGACCGATTGCTGGCCCGCCAGCCACCACAGTGCGATGGCGCGACCGACATCCTTGGTAAAACGTGGCGGCAGACCGTGAAGGCTGGAGATCGGTGTTCGATCCGGATCCGCATGCTCGAGCAAGTGCGCAAGCGCCATGCACGACGGTCGTGCGACGCGCAGGCCGAATTGCGTATCTTCGGCGGCATGCACGGCAACCGGCATGTAGCGAAAACTCGGCAAGCCAAAATCGCCGGCCTCGGTATTGAGACGACGCCAGTGTTTGCGCGTGGCCTGGTCAGCCGGCGGCTCGGCCAGCAGTTCGACAAACCACCCAGCTTCCACATCCGGTGGGCTTAGACGCAAGGCCGGGAGATCGTCGACCGGCGTGGCGGCGGCACCCGCTGCCATGCCGAACGGATACTGCGGCTTCCAGCCTTCCTTGAGCAGTTTCTGGCCCAGCGTTTGCGCCGTCGCCACGGCTTCGATGGCCGGGCGCAACAGGATATCGATGTCCTTGGTCGCCACCGAGTGCGTGCCCGATACATCACGGAAAAACCAGGCCGCGGCGATGCTGCCGATGACGACAACGTTCGGCCGCAGTGCCTGCGGAATCTGTTCGGCGACTTGCCGCAACAGCGCTTCGGCATCGAGTTCCTGTTGCCAGTTCACTGGCGCAGCGCCCTTGCATAGTGCTGCGCCTGTTCGCGCAAGCCGAGATCGAGCAGGGACAGAAACACATCCATTGGATGGGCACAGCGTGCGTGATCGAGACCGGCCTCGCGGGCATATCCGGTTTCGGCGCGAACGACACTGATCACGACCGGCGCCGGAGCAAGGACATTCGGTTCCAGCTCGAGGCCATCGTCAAGCAGACGCAAAATGCGCGCGTCGAAGGTTTTTGCATCGCGCGGAACATGCGCCAGCAGATCCAGTCGCGGCATGCCCATCAGATCAAGGCTCGCCACATCGGCAAGCGCAACCGGCGAGCCTGAAAGTGAAAGCGCCTCCCAATCCGCGGGCGCACCCGGACTCAACAGCGGCAACACGCGTTTCAGCAGCGTCGATGCCGGCTTGATCTGCGCGCCGCGCTCAAAGCGAAACCTGAGCACCTGCGGCAATGCGCCAATCCGCCCCATCATCTCAAGCGAGATCCGCTCGGGCGTCAGATCCAGCCCGCGCAGGTCCTTGATGATGCCCGCATCCTTCAATGCCGCCAGCGCACTGCGCACCGGCGTCTGCGAAACCCCGATCGCCTTGATCAACCCGAGCTGGCTGCCTTCAATCCGCGCACCCTTGGCGGCCTCTGGCTGCGCACGATCATTTTTCAGCCCCGCGCCGATCAGCAGGCGCAGAACCTCAAAGCGGTAGTTGGGCCGATCCAGCTCGACCAGCGCGGACCCGCTGCCCGACACCGATGATTGCCCGACAACTTCGGCGGCGGATTCGAAATGCAGGGACATCCGATCACGGATTTCCTTCGAGATGGCAAGCACCAGCCGACCCCACTCATCTCGCACCGTTGTCTCGTTCACAACCGGATCGACAACGGTCAGGCGCCCCAGCGACTTATTTCCGACAAGCGCCGCCGCCAGCGCGAGTATCTCCGCCTTCAGATCGCGGGTACTGCGCAGTCGGCGCAGCGATTTCCGGATGGTGGCTGGCACAACTTGGCCTTTGGACTGTGAGTCGCTGCCTATTCTGCACGTTAAACATGATTCTGCAAGTGATTTTTGATTCTGCACGTAGCGCGCGCATTTTCCGGTGAACCCCGGAGTTTCGAGCCTTCAGGGGCATTCGCGCCAACTTCGGCTGCCAGCCGAATGCGCGCCACGTTATTCAGACATTTGCTGAGTCGCTCCATGGCCGTGGCGTTGCCTCTACCCTCCCATTCCAGTTGCCTGGCACATTCCCTGATGCTATCTTGGCCATGTTACTTCGCATGGCCATGTTAATTATCTTGGCCATGAGATAGCCTGTCAGGAGGCCAAACCATGAACTCCGGTGCTTCATCCAGCCCTGCAAGGGCTTCGGAAGAATTTGTCGCTCAGCTTTTCGAAATGGATGGCTGGAAGGTTCAGCGCGAGCCAGCGGTCGGCAAATTTCACGCGGATCTCATCGTCAAGAAAAAGTCTCGCGCCTATGTCGTCGAGATCAAGGCGATCTCCGAGGGGCGTCGAGACCGCGTGATCCCCCTCCTCTCCCAAGCCATCCTTCAGGCGCAATCGGCGGCCCGGAAACTTGGCAGCGCGCGCCCAATGGCCATCGTGCATGTAGGTGACGCAAAGGAAATTCTGCTCAGGCAAGTCGATCAATTTGCCAAGCTTCATGCGCCCGATGTCGCCATAGCCATCGTTGCCGACAATGGTGTGCGGCACTTCATCGGTGATGGACTTGAAGGCTTGCAGGTCGATCCCGGCCAGATCTCCAGGCTTTACAAAAAGCCGCCCATCCATGCATCGAACATGTTCTCGGACCTCAACCAGTGGATGCTGAAAGTTCTGCTCGCTCCCGAAATCCCCGAGCACTTGTTGAGCGCACCGCGAGACAGCTATCGCAACGTATCGGAACTCGCCAGAGCAGCGGGTGTTTCCGTAATGAGCGCATTTCGGCTCGGACAACAACTACGCGAGGAAGGATTCCTCGACGAATCGTCGCAGTACCTGAAGCTCGTTCGCCGAAAAGCCCTGTTCGAGCGCTGGCAATCGGCAGGACACCGATCGTCACCGGAAATTCGCATGCGCTTCCTCGTTCCCGGTGCAACAGAGAAAAAGCTGAGGAAGGTCGTATCGGACGGCGACGCCTGCCTCGGCCTCTTCGCCGCAGCCGACGCGCTCAACCTCGGCCATGTGTCCGGGGTACAACCTCATGTCTATGTAGAAAAACTACCGCGCCGGAACAACAGCGCATGGAAAGGGCTGGTTCCATCAGCTCAAAATGAGCCTTTCGACCTGGTGCTCAGACAAGCGCCCGCGCCGAAATCTCTCTTTCGCGGAGCCGTACACCAGGATGGCATCGCCATTGCGGATGTCCTGCAGATCTGGCTCGACGTCTCCGCGCATCCATCCCGCGGACACGAACAAGCCGAGCTGATCCGCAAGAAGGCACTGCGCAATGTTCTCGAAGGAAGCGACAAGTGAACGACCTGGCCGCCTTCTCCCGCTTGCTTGAAGCCCTGGCGCCGTGGCGGGCACAAATCGTCCTCGCCGGAGGCTGGGCCCACCGCATCCATCGACTGCACCCACTGGCAGCGATCGCTCCTTATTCATCTGCCAACAGCTCCGGGCGATATTCGCGCAGCCACCGCTCCGTATGGTCGAGCACCCTTTCGGATTCTTCAATGCAGGACACCAGAACTGCTTCCGAAATCGGGTCGCCTGGCAGCCTGTCGGACTTTACCGGTTGAGGCGACAATTCGGCTGGGCGAGGGCAGATTTTTGACGGTTTGCAGGCCCATAGTGGTGCTATGGGTCAAAAATCGGCGGAAATATGTACCGAACAGCCGGATTTGCAGCCCTGCCGAGTAAAGCCCGACAGGTTGCTGGCCCGTCAATTCACAAAACCACTTACCAACAGGAGCTTTCATGACCGCCATCACCAAGCGATTCACCGACGCACTGGACTACGCCCGCATCGCCCATGCCGCGCAAGTCCGCAAAGGATCAAACATCCCCTACCTTTATCATCTGCTTGGCGTTGCCAGCCTGGTCATCGAGCATGGTGGCAACGAGGATCAAGCGATTGCCGGCCTGCTCCACGATGTCATCGAGGATTGCGGCGAACCGCATCGCGCACTGGTTCGCGCCCAGTTTGGTGATGCCGTTGGAAAGATCGTCGATGACTGCACGGATGGCAGCGCCGAACAGAAGGCGACGCACTCCGATCCCGATGCCAAAGGCCAGGACTGGACACGCAGGAAACTCACCTATCTCGCCCATCTGGCCAAGGCCGACGATACGACCCTGCTCGTATCCGGCTGCGACAAGCTACACAACGCCCGCGCGATTTTGACCGATCTCGAAAACCCCAACGTCGGCACCAAGGTTTTTGATCGATTCACAGCAGGCCGCGATGGAACACTGCGCTACTAACAATCGCTGGCAGAAATCTTCACCAGAAAGAACATCGGCATGGCGCCACAGCTCGAACTCGTCGTTGCTCGCATTCATGAACTGGCCGGGGCTACTTCGCGAATCGGACTGACTAGCCAATAGCCTTTGAACCGGAAATCGGAAGCTATTCCGCGATTATTGCTGCCAGGCACCTTCGCATCAGTAGTGCCAATGCTCATTGCGAACTGGAAGTCGGTTGAGCATATCGCGGAAATCCCGCCAGTGAGGCATGAGCTTATTCATCCACGCAACGAAGCGATCGTTGTGGGTCGGCTCCAGTAAATGGACAAGCTCGTGCACGACAATGTATTCAAGGCATTCCGGCGGTTTTTTGGCCAACTCGGTATTGAATCGAATGTTCCGCGCTTCGGCGTTGCAACTACCCCACTTGGTTTTCATGCGTTGCACGTAGAAGCGTGTAACGCGCACGCCGATGATCGGCTCCCACTTTGCAAGCAGCGCCGGCACGGCTCGCTTGAGTTGATCCCGATACCAATCGGCCAGCAGCTCTTCACGCTTGCTCGCGTCCGTACCTGGGCGTACCTGCAGTCGAAGGTGTCGATGAGTCAACTCCACTGATGGCTTGGCTTCGCGCTCGATAATTTGCATCAGATATCGCTTACCCCAAACGTAATGACTTTCCCGTTCGAGATACTCGCGTGGCGTCTCCCGCTCCTGTGCTCGCAGTTTCCTTTGTTGCTGCTTGATCCAGGCCAGCTTGTTGATCGCAAACAAGCGGATCGCATCCAGCTCCATCCACACAGGTGCGGAAATCCGTACTTTTCCCGAAGGCGGATAGACGCCGAGGTGAATGTTCTTGATCTCCTTACGCACCACATCCACACGGATGCTGCCTAGGTCAATGCGGGTAACCATCAATATTCCGGCTGCTGCTTGATGATCTCGAATATCCGCTCCACTTCAGCAACATCGTCGCCTAGCAACGGCAGCAGCGCCTCCCTCTTGATGTGATTCTCCCTGGCGGCATGGCCGCGCCAGGAGGCGTGGCGTTCGCGCTTCACTGCCTCATCAATGTCGACGGCAAGCTTCAGCCTCGGATCAGGCACAGGCAGCGGACCGGCCTGATCCTGAAGATTTGAGGCTGCGGCAGGTGCCACCTGTACTCTGAGATTGTCGTAGATCGCGCGCAATCCCGCACTGCGTTTGAGCGGCTCCGGCGTGTCATCCGAGTGTCCCGCCCTCACCTTGCCAATCAGATCGCCAATCTTTTTCAGGTAATCCTCATATTTGTCCGCTTGCTCCTTGCGAAACTTGATGACCTCATCCAGCAGCGCCGACATCTTTTCGAAGTACGCCGGATTGTTCAGATGCTCCTGCAGGATCTTGCTGCGCACATTGTTCTCGATGGTCTCGGCCACCGCTTCCTTGCTACCCTTGATGCCATCCGGCAACTGATTGATTGCATCTTCCATTCCGCTTCGAGCAATCAGGTCCAACAGACCCAGATCGTCGAATGCGGAAATCTTGCGCGGCTCCTTCGCCTCGATATAGGTATCGATGAGATGGCGCATGTCGGCCTCATACGGCTTGAGGTCCAGTGTTTCACCGCTGGCTCGGCGGATCACTTCACGCAGATCGGTGTAGCGCTTTACGTCCCCCTTGATCCGCGTGATATCGCCGCCGTCATAGCCGGCACCCACGAGATCGTCCGCAAGGTTTCCATAGGCTCGCAGCAAGGCCACGGCCGCCTTGTACAGCGATACCCGACGCGGCTCATACTTCTTCAAATCCTCTGCGATCTCGGTATTGCCGCAGAAATGACGGATGTAGTCGCGATCCGTTTTTGGCGATGGCACAGGTTCGCAGAGCAGGCTCAACGCCTCGAGCGCGTCATCCAGTCGCTCGCGGCCTTTGTCCAGGCGATCCTGCATCAGCACGTCGGGGTCTGCGCCTTCAGCGCTGTGATCGAGTTCGGAGGAATACACCTGAAGCGCACCTGTGCCCTTCTCGTTCACCAGCTTCTTGAACAGATCCTTGTAGTCGACGATGTAGCCGAAATTCTTGTCGTCGCCATCGAGTCGATTGGTCCGGCAGATCGCCTGGAACAAGCCGTGATCCTGCATCGCCTTGTCGATATAGAGATAGGTGCATGGCGGCGCGTCGAAGCCGGTCAGCAGCTTGTCCACCACGATCAGCAGACGCATGGTGGCGGGCTTCTCGACAAACAGCTTCTTGGCACGATCCTCGTAGGTTTCTGTCTTGCTCTTGCCTGACTGCGCGGTGACGTCTGTCAGCAGTTCGGTATAGGTGTTGTAGATGAACTGCTTGTCGGTGTCATTGTTGGCGCCGGTCTCTTCCAGTGACACATCCCCCGCCTGCGGGTTGTACGAGGTCACTACGGCGCACTTGCCCTTGAGCGGCGTCTTCTGAAACAGAGTGAAGTACTTGCAGGCATCGAGAATGCTGCGCGCCACGAGAATGGCATTGCCTCGCTCACTGGAAAGGCGCGGCTTGACGCTGAAATCGAACACCATGTCCTCAACCACACGCTCCATGCGCGAGCGTGAACTCAGCACACGCTGCAAGGTGCCCCAGGTCTTTTTCAGTTCATCCTTCTGCCAATCGTTGAGCCCTCGAGTCTTGGCTTCAAACCATTGGTCAATTTTTTCTGGAGAACCCAGCTTCTGATCGATATCACGCGCCTCGTAAACCAGATCCAGCACCACTTCGTCTTCCACTGCCTCACTGAATTTGTAGGTGTGGATGTAACCGCCGAATACCTCCAGACTGGTCTGCTTGTCTTTCTTCAGCAGCGGCGTACCGGTGAAGCCGATGAATACCGCGTTGGGCATCAGGGCTTTCATGACCTTGTGCATCCGGCCGCTCTGCGTACGATGGCATTCGTCGACAAACACGAACACTTCGCCCACCGTGGCGCTGGGTTGCGCCTGCAACTCTTCGATAAACGCCTCGAATTCCTGATCCTTTCTGCCGCGCGCATCCAGCCCGAACTTGTGCACCAGTGAACACAGCAACCGGGGCGATGCCTGACCAAGCTGGCGCATCAGGTCGCGGCCACTGTGGGTGCGATAGATCGTTTCACCCGCATTGCGGAATACCCGCTCGATCTGCTTGTCCAGCTCGTCGCGATCAGTAATCACCACCACGCGCGCATGCGGGTTGTGCTGCAGCAGCCAGCGGGCCAGCAACACCATCACGATGCTCTTGCCGCTGCCCTGGGTGTGCCAGACGATCCCGCCCTTGCGCTCGTGGGTATGCTGCTGCGCGGCCTTGATACCGAAATACTGGTGCACCCGCGGTACCTTCTTGAAACCGCCATCGAAGAGCACGAAATCGCGCATCAGCTCGATCAGCCGATCCTTGCGGCACATCTTCAGCAGGTACTTGTCCAGCTTGTAGCGACTGTCATCAGCCTCGTCTTCCTTCCACTTGAGGAAGAATTTTGCCGGTGTCTCGATGGTGCCGTACTGCAAGCCCTCCGAATCGTTGCCTGCAATCACCAGCTGAACCGTACTGAAAAACCAGGCATTGAAGATAGGCAACTGATTGGATCGCAACTGGCGAATGCCTTCACCGATGCTGACTCGGCTGTTTTTCAATTCGATCACTGCCACAGCGAGCCCGTTGACGTAGAGAACCAGATCCGGCCGCCGCTCGAAGTCGCCCTTGAGGGTGACTTCCTCGGCAATGGCGAAATCGTTGGCATCCGGATTGGCCCAGTTGATCAGTTGCACGGTCTCGTGGTTTTGCCCGACTTGCGTTTGTACCGGTATGCCGTAGCGGAGCAACTGGTACACGGCCAGATTGTTCTCGTACAAATCCCGACTCGGGTTGTCCGCCTCGGTATGCAGTTTGTGCAGCACAACACTGATCTGCGCCGTGGTGCAGCCGCGCCGGGTCAACCAATCGGTCAGCAGGCCATCCTCGATCTGACGATTGTTGTCGCGATCGCTCCAATCACCGAGATAGTCGTAATCGAGCTCGTCGCGAAACAGTGCGATCACCCGCCGTTGCGTCGAGCGTTCCGGCTTGCTTATGTCATCCATGCCACTCCCCATCACGCGTCTTTTGCCGGCGCCGGCGGTGCGCTGACGCTGGCCGGGACAAAACCCGAGGCGGTCAACGCCTGAATGACCCCGCGCAGCAAATAGTTGTTGGTGAAGCCCAGCACATATTGCCGCGCGCCCGGTTGCACCGGTTGCAGCATGCCGCTCTGGACCATCTTGCGGATCTGGTAGGTGCGTTGCGCGGCGTTGAGCTTAGGCATGGCCTCGGCAAGATCCGAAGCCTTTACCTGACCCTTGCGGGCGGTCAGAGCGAGCACAGACTCTTCCTGCGCAGTAATCCATTGCCGCTCGCGCGCCAGGGCCAGAGCGGGCAACAGGATCTCGCGGGTCAGGTAGGCATAGTCAGCAAGGTCGTCCACCTTGCGCAATTCATCCAACACTCCGGACAACACATACGTGCACCAATCTTCGAGTGCCTCATCTGTTCCCTCATCAGCGCGCGCCAACATCGCGTAGTAGCGCTCGCGATCGGTGCAAAAAACGGCAGCGGGGTTCAGCACGCGTCCACCGGTTTGCACTCGAAACCCGTATTTGATCAACAATGCATAGGTCAGCAGACGCACTACGCGGCCGTTGCCATTGCCGAACGGGTGAATCCAGGCAAAGCGATGATGGGCCAGCGCCACTTTCATCAAGCCATATTTCGGCGGATCGTCGCGATTGATGAAAGCCACCAGTTCCTGCATGTAGGCCGGCACGTTGATAGCATCGGGCGGTCGATGCTCGGCCTGAGCTATCGCCACCGGTCCGCTACGCCATGCGCCGGGCGTGCGGTCGCCTTCGCGCTTGAGGCCATCCACGGTCATACCATGCAACTGGCGGATAAAGTGTTCGCTGATCGGGGCATCCGGTGCGATAGATTGCTCCACCTCACGCATAGCCTCCTCGATGTTGCCGATCTCGTGGGCCTCGTCGTCACCGCTGCCACTACCCGTCACCTTGCGCTCGACGTAGTCAGCCAGCGTGGTGTGATTGCCCTCGATGCGCGCCGAGGCCAGACTCTCCAGAAGATGGAATACGGCCTTGAGCTGCATGAACACGGGTGGGGGCGTCGTGCCGCGCAATTCCAGCCGGCGTAGATGCTCAAGTTCGGTGAGCACATCCAGCAGTGGCGAGCTGAAAGCAGGATTCAGCAGGCGCAGATCGTGGTGAACAAAACGAGCCATGCGTGGATTTTTCCGTAACGACGCCTCAAATGATCTTTAATCTATCGCATCGGAGCTAATAAAAACAGATGCTTATAGAATCCTGAACGGAACGATATCTTTAATGCGGCACGTAACCAAGTGGAAACACCGAGCGCGCGAAGTTCAAACTCGGGTCAGCAACGGAGCACGCCACAGGTTTCGGAGTCGTAGCTCCAATTCGTTGATTAGCCGCTGCCGCGCAATCCTTTCCGGTTCGTACCTTTCATCCACTCCCTGCGCCCGATCAACCCTCCCGTACGCAACCTGCTGAACGACGACAACCAAGCGAAAACACTCGGGATGATCCCGTATAATCAATGCGATGAAACCTGCCAAGCCAACCACTGCAGCCAAGGCTCGCCGCACTGGCAAAGCGCCCAGCAAGAGGGCCATTGCACGCGCAGTGGCCAGCTCCACCGCCATTGAGACTGGCAGGAGCATCCGGCAGATCGAAAGCACGTTGCGCGGCAAGACTGGCAAGTTGATTGACGTCACGCTCGCGCGCTGAAAACTCCGCCCATATGGCTTGGATTGGAATTTCCTTCTGTATGTGACCTGTATGCGAGCATGCCATTTCGTTGACAGATCGCGTTGGTTCGACCTACTATAATGGCAGTCTCATCCACCTTTAGTGGAAGGAGCATCCGAAGCCCTCCGATAGCAATGTCGTGGGGCTTCAGCCTTTTTGGGCTTTCCAAAACGCGCCCCGCTCGCGCTCGAAGCTGCGCCGCCGGTGTGACTGGAGATCGCAATAAGCGGTCTTGAGCAAATAGAATTCGTTACGTTTGGACAGGATCACGGCAAAGTCCCAGCGCTCAGCCCAGATCACGACACCGGTTTCCCGGCCACGACGGTTCTCCCACCAACTGAATCCGTCCATACCCAAGTTGGCCTGTTCGATTGTCCAGGCGATCCAGCGAATTCGTGCACAGCGGGACAAAGCTGGGATACGGTCGTTCTCGTTGCGGTTTTCCCGACTCGGCGCTTCCGAGATCACATGCCAGAAACTGAAACCCTTGCCGCGAGTATCGGGGCGATACTGAGCCTTGATGCGCCAACCCTTGAAACGGATATCCGCGCGAACAAAGCTTGTCAGGAACGCGTCATACAACACATCCTCGTATGACCCCCACTCACCCTCGAACGGCAATAATTCCGGCGGCTGGCTCATGCCGCACCTTGGGGTTGCCACACGAACAGATTGAACTTGCGCGTATTGGGTAGCGTTGATCGTTCCAGACTGAGCCCGCTGCGCTGACGCACATGGGCGATTAGAGATTGTTTCGCCACGCTTCCCGCCACCTCGCGGGCCGCATGAGACAAGGCACCAGTCAAAACGTCAGCCATCTGCACCAATGGCACTTCATGTGAGCGCACTGCTTCAACCGACTTGATCCGCTCACGACTAAAATCGTAGTGCGTGTTACACAACACCTCATGCAATTTCGCCAATTTGGTGGCGCTGTGGGTGTCTTTGATGTCCACGAATATTCGAAACAGGTGCTGGTCGTCTATCAGCCGACTTAGCAGTTGCCACCACATCTTGTAGTAAAAATCATCATGACTCTGCCCGAAGCGCTCGTGTTCGAGCGCGCGCTTTTCAGGGACCACGACAGCGCGAAAGCCAAGACAGGGTTCGTCGAAGAACAGGTCCACCAGCGCGTGATAGAAAGTCAGGGTGGAAGGCGACACTTGCGTCCATTTGATTTCGCGACTTGACGGGATTCCGTACTCAGCCTTGAGCCCCTTGATCGCCCGCCCAATACGCTGACGATAGTCAGCCGGACAGGAAAGTCCACCTAAAACCATGGCGCGCTGATTGTCGCGTTCCAGATGACACGACTCATCACAGTAGATGTGGATGACTGCGCTCATACGAGGCGAATCCTTCCGGTCAGCAGCTCCTGCATCATGCCTTGCTTGAGCTGGCGGGTTTTGGTCAGCCGGGTTTCGAGTTCGGTGAGCTCGGTGTCCATATCGGTGAGGATGGTGGCGATGGCGGTTTGTTCTTCGCGACCTGGAACCAAAATTGTGAACGACTTCAACCAACCGAACTCGATACTCTCGACCGTGGTGCCAGATTTCAGACACCGCGCAAGAATTTCATTTCCACTACCGATGAGGGCGTGGAGGATGTATTCGGCACACATCCCACTTTCTGGAATAAGCGCCTTCAAATCTTGATTGATCGCCATGGGGATCGTGTTCATGGCGACCGGAAAGAATTTTCGGAGAATGCCGCTTCGCATGACAACAACAATTGAGTTTTCGGGAACCAACGTAGTCGTATGATCTTTGAGCGCCGCCGCAGTAACGTACTGACTCGTGCTTTTCAGTCGAGGAAATTTTACGTCGCCAGAAGATATCCATGGGACGGTTCCTCCGTGCCAGTACGAAGGGTTGCGCATGGACGGTGTCATGCCACCGACCCAACGACCCAGCTGATCTAGTCGCTTGCTTTCGAGATCACCGCCAAAGCCTGGCAGGCGCTGCTTGCCGGTCAGCAAGGCCTGCATGGCGCCTTGCTTGATCTGGCGCTTCTTGGCGATGAGGTGCTCCAGCGATTCGATCAGCGCATCCGCATCGCTCAAGGCCTCGGCGATGGCTTTTTGCTCGATCCTCCCGGGCAGGGGAATGGGGACGTCTTCGAACTTGTCTTTCGGCAGGTGAGCGATGCTTGTCTGTGTAACGAAGTTCTGAAGCATGCCGGAAGAGGCATGCTTTTGGAGAACATTCAGCATCAGCGTCGTGTCATATTCGCGCTTTGGGCGTAGTCGATGGAGCGCTTTTTGGTAGTAACATTCGTCAAGTTCATTTCGCCAAATTGCAGCCCGACCAACTTCCCCGCCTTCGCAAACAAGTAGATCGCCCTCGCGAAGTCGGTAGCGTTGCAGGTCACGGATGGTGAGCCTTATTTGTCCGATACAAGACGGATCAATTCGTCCCCACTGAATAGCTCGATTCCCGAGAAATGGCTTGGATATTCCGACGTTCTTTTCGGCGTCGAGCATTTTTCCTAGCTGAATAGAAAACTCGCTACCTACGGTTGAGACCTCCCAATCCTCGGGAATGGCGCCTAATTCCGTCCGCTTGAATCCCGGCGTTACCCCATCCAGCGAAAATTCGGACAGCTTGAGGTAAGCGGCTGCAGCCTCCTTCACCTCCATGCGAAGCCCATCCGTTCTAAGTGCGCGTCGACTTTCGCCTGCAACTCAGCCACGCGATCCACGAGCTGCGGCATGCTCTCAGCGTAGCGCTCGGCCAACTCGCGCACGCGCCGCGTCAGTCCCTGACTGATCCGATCCATTTCCCCATGAATGACGGTTTCCAGCGTGCCCAGCCATCTGTCGTCGACTGCCAAGGTTTTGATTTCGGTCTCTGAGAGTTGCGGATACTTTGCGTAGGCGGCTGCGTCCAGCTCTGACTCGACCTCTTTGATTTGCTTCTTCAGGGATGACTTTTCGCGATCCAGTTTCTGCCATTGCTTGAGCACCACGATCTCGTCGCGTGATTCGCGGTCATCACCGATCTCGTCCAGCCGCTCTTTCACCGCCGCCTTGTTGATCTTGTCGAAGCCGGAGAACGCGGCATCCTCGCCGCTGTGTTCTTCTTCCAGCTCGGTCAGCTGCGCGTCGCTGGCATCGAGATCGGCGGCGAGCTGGTCGATGGCGGCTTGCTCGGCGGCGAAGTAGCGCGCCACGATCAATGCTTTCGGCAACAGGTCGCAGGCCCAGCCTTTGTCGACCTCCTTGGTGACCTTGCCATCCTTGTTTTTCTTCTGCTCGATCACGCGATAGGTGCTGGCTTTCCAGCCGTCGACGGCGATCAAGTACAAATCGTCCTGCATCGTCTCGGCCCAGTAATCCATCAGGTGCTGGTAGACATCGTAGCGATTGATCAATGGCTGCTTGGTGTAGTGCGCCAACAGGTTTTCGGACAGCTCGGCGATCACGTCCTTGGGGTGGCAACCGGTATCGAGTGCCTTGAGTTTGCTGGCACTGCGCTTGCGCCAGGTGGCGAAGTGGGCGTTCATGCCGTCGATGAAGGCGGCGAACTGCGGGTGCTCGTAGATGCTGGGCTTGATCGCCGCCTTGTCCACAGCGAGATCCACATAACCGGCGCGGTTGGCTTTGAACAAGGCCTTGCGCAGATTGGGGCAGACCTCCCAGTAGCGCTGCAACTCATCGATGTCGGCGAGCGGGATGCCGCCCTTGAGATGGCCTTCGATGTCTTGCCGGTCTTCGGGCTGCTGGCTGTCGATGTAGCGAGGCAGGTTGAGGTTGTAGTCGTTCTTCTCGATCTCGGCGAACGCCACCATGCGCGCGTATTTGGGCACATCCAGCCGCTTGCTGAATACGTCGACGATCTGGTGCACATCGCGTGAGCGCAGGCGGTTCTTCGGCCCATCCTTGGCGAAGCCACTGCTGGCATCGATCATGAAGATGCCCTTGCGCGCCTGCGCATCCTGCTTGTCGATGAGCACGATGCAGGCCGGGATGCCGGTGCCATAGAACAGGTTGGCCGGCAGGCCGATGATCGCCTTGATGTAACCTTTTCGAATCAGGTTGCGGCGGATCTCCGCCTCGGCATTGCCGCGAAACAACACGCCGTGCGGCAGGATGCAGGCACCCTTGCCAGTGGGTTTGAGCGATCGCACGATGTGCAGCAGATAGGCGTAGTCGCCCTGCTTGGCTGGCGGCGTACCGACCGAGGCAAAACGCTCGTGCGGATCGTTCAACGGATCGAGACCGGTGCTCCAGCGCTTGTCCGAGAACGGCGGATTGGCGACCACGTAATCGAAGGTGCGCAGGCTGCCCTTGTCCATGAACTTCGGATCGGACAGCGTATTGCCTTGCATGATGTTCGCCTCGGCGTTGTCGTGCAGGATCATGTTCATGCGCGCCAGGCCGGCGGTGGTGGCGTCTTTTTCCTGGCCGTAAATGGTGAGCTTGCTGCGCGCCTCGTCGGCCACTTTCAGCAAGAGCGATCCTGACCCGCAAGTCGGGTCATACACCGTGGTGGCATTGCTGGTTTTCGCCTCGCGGATACCGAGCACCTGGGCCATGATCCGACTGACTTCGGCCGGGGTGTAGAACTGGCCCTTGCTCTTGCCACTTTCGGTGGCGAAGTGGCGCATCAGGTATTCGTAGGCGTCGCCGAGAATGTCGTCACCCTCGGCGCGATTCTTCGAGAAGTCCAGCGCCTTGTTCTCGAAGATGCTGATCAGGTCGGTGAGCTTGTCGACCATCTCCTTGCCGCTGCCGAGCTTGCCGGCATCATTGAAATCGGGCATCTCGGAAAGCCGGTTGGCTTCCTTGAGAGGCGCGATGATCTTCTTGTTGATCTGATCGCCGATATCGCTCTTGCCCTTGAGCGCGACCATATCCTTGAAGCTGGCGCCCTTCGGCACAGTGATCGCCGCAAACGGCACGCCCGCGTATTTGTCACTGACGTACTTGATGAAAAGCAGCACCAGCACGTAATCCTTGTACTGGCTGGCATCCATGCCACCGCGCAACGCATCACAACTGGCCCACAGGGATGAATACAGTTCGGATTTCTTGATTGCCATGTTCAACTGAGGATTGGAAGGGGTAGTGCGTTACTGCGGTTTCGGCATATGGCTGCGTATCGAGAATTCGATCTACGCCAAACCGGACTCATGATATGCCACTGAGGCATTTTCCACGTGGCACCGTGGACTCGGTGTCTGGAGCATCGCCATTGTTGTGGGCGGTTACGAAGCGCGCGTTGAGTTTTTGAGGCCCGCGCAGTGGGCGAATTCCTTCGCTAGCATGCCGCGCGTATCAAGCACTGAGACAAAGCTATCGGATTCTGCGCAGTGTCTCCGCAATGCAGGAACCCGCCGCATGAACCCGAACCCACAACAGCATTCCGCCACCGGCTCCATCTCGATCGGAACCCGGTCGACAAACTATCCAGTGCCGGATGCCGCCGAGATCATCGCCACCTTCGCCGATGTCGAGACCGACTATTGGGCGCCGGTGACGGATGAGGTGATCAGCCGCTGTGTGTATCGGGAGTGGGGAATATTCAATGTCATGCTGGTGCCGCCTGACTATGCGCCGCTGCAGGCGATCGATAGCTGCAAGCTCGATGGCATGCTGAGCAAGGCGCGGCGTGGCGAGGTGTTGCTGTTTGCGATTTCGCGACCTGCGGAAGGTGGCTTGTTCGGCATCATGACCGTGCCTCGCCCTCACGAGCCCTGGATCGGGTTGCGTTTGACGGACGAGGACTGGTGCACACAGGGAGACCGGCCTCCCTATACATTCGGCATCGATCTGAATGCGGCCTGCGAATTGCGATTCCTGTGTATCCAGTGGCTGGTTCGCCGATTGCTGCCCATCGTTGCGAGGCCTCGCCCGCAGATTGCGCCGGATGAGCTGGAATTACGCTATGCCGCCATCCTTGCGGATGCGCAGGAGCCGCTGAAGATTGATGGTGTTGATGTTTCGACCTGGCCGCAATTTCTGGATTGCGCGCGCTCTGCGGTGCAGATGTTTGGACGGAAGGTTTCGGGGGTTGGCGAACGCGAAGATTCGGCGCAGCGGCGGGTTCATGAGCTTGCGTTGGAGGCTTGGCCGGCTCGAATCAGGGAGGTGTGATCGTAGAGGGTTGGGGAAGAGCATCGCGGCTGAAGTCAACAACGAAGCGGTAACGCGAGAACAGCCATCGAAACCCGCGCCACCGATTCGGATTTTGTAGGAGGAGCATTCATGCCCGATGCCCTTCCGCAACGTGACGAAGAGCATCGCGGCTGAAGCCTGCTCCTACGAAGAGCGGGAAGAGCTTGAGAGGTGCGGCTATTTGTTGGGCGCGGAAAACCTTCAGCCGTTCGCGCCCTTTCGACGCGCCGACTTTTTCGCGGGTGCGGGTTTCGGTGCCAACACAATTCGGAGATTGCGTAGCATGGGCGCTCCAAACGGGGTCTTGAAAGGGCTATTAACGGCAATTTTAAGACACTCGCCCGCTATTAAAGGATGTCTTAATAGCCCAGTGGGGCACAAGTAACCTGGACACCGCCCTATTCCGAATCGCGCTCGCACCTATTGCGGCCTGCGGCTGCGCAACAAGCGTCGAGTTCATGAAATGGCGTGGGAGGCTTGGCCGCTTTGGTCCTGAGATGTGTATTTGTAGTGGATTGGGGAAGTGCCTCGCGACCATCGGGAATCCCTCTACGGGCCCCTGAAGAGGGCTCCTGCGAAGAGCCTGGCGGGAGATGGTTTGACTGCATTGGCTTCATACTGTCCAAAGGGCTGGATCCATCGCGTGCAAACCCGGCTTCACACTGCGCGCGCGTGGCCCGCACAAATATCGCTTCAAGGATTCAAGTAATGACGATTCACTGGTACCCCGGGCATATGCACAAGGCCCAGAAGGACATGATCGAGCTGCTGCCGCAGGTTGATCTGTTGATCGAGATTCTGGATGCGCGCATTCCCTATTCAAGCGAAAACCCGGCGATTGCGCGGCTGCGTGGCGACACGCCTTGCATCAAGGTGTTGAGCAAGTCCGATCTGGCTGACCCTGCGGTGACGGCGCTGTGGCAGGCGCGGTTCGAGGAGCAGCGCAACGTCAAGACGTTTCCGACGCGCAGCGATCAACCAGCAGGCATCAAGGCGCTGGTGGGATTGTGTCGGGAGATGGTTCCGCAGCGAGAGACAAACAAGAACTCGATTCATGCCATGGTGGTTGGCATTCCGAATGTCGGTAAATCGACCCTGATCAATATTCTTGCCGGGCGCAAGATCGCCAGGACCGGCGACGAGCCGGCGGTGACCAAATCCCAGCAGCGCATCGATCTCGGCAACGGCATCATCCTGTTCGATACGCCCGGCATCCTGTGGCCGAAGGTCGAAAGCGTGGATAGCAGCTACCGACTGGCGGTGACCGGCGCGATTCGCGACACCGCGATGGAGTACGACGACGTCGGCCATTTCGCCGCCGAATTTCTGCTGCGCCACTATCCCGATCTGCTCATGGAGCGTTTCAAGCTCGATGCCCTGCCCCGCGACGAGGAAGCGTTTCTGCAAGCCGCCGCGGTCAAGCGTGGCGCGATCGGTGCCGGTGGCAAGTTCAACCGGCACAAGATCAGCGAGCTGCTGGTCAAGGAGTTTCGCAGCGGAATCATTGGCCGTATCACCCTGGAAACACCCGACATGATCGCGGCCGAGCGGATCGAGCTGGACAAGGCAGCAGCACGGCAAGCCGAGGACAAGGCCGCCCGCAAGCAGCGCTTCAAGGAAGGCTCGGGCAGCCTGGGCAAAAAGGAACGCAAGGAAGTGCGTGCCGATGACCGTGCAGCGAAGAAGCGGAAGCCAACACCGAAGCGGTAATGCGATAAGAGCCAGCGAAACCCGCGCATGGGGACGCGCACTTTTTTTTGGAGCCCGATTACGGGCGAGGTTTTTTCGTGGGGTTGGGGGAGAGCATCGCGACCGAAGGAAGTCCCTTTTTCGGGGCGGCTGAAGCCTTCTCCTACGAAGAGCGGGCGATGTTCGCGACATGTGTGGGGTTCCGTACAATCCCCATCTTTGGGATGCCGTCATGGACGTTCTGATTTGCACGGCCAAGGAGCAGGACGAGTGGTGTGAGACGTTGGCGGCGTGTCTGCCTGAGGCTCAGGTGCATGCTGGCCCGGATGCGCCAGCGTGCGACTACGCGGTGTTGTGGAAGCCGCCGGCGGCCGTGTTTGCCCATCAACCACGATTGAAGGCGCTGTTTTCGCTGGGTGCCGGAGTGGATGGCTTGCTGGCGATGCCTGCGTTGCCGCGCGATGTGCCGCTGGTGCGCATCGAGGATTGCGGCATGGCCGCGCAGATGATCGAGTACGCGCTGTATGTCGCCTTGCGGCGATTCCGCCGTTTTGCCGAGTATGCGGATGCGCAGAGCGAGGGGCGCTGGGCGCCGCGCGGTTTGCGCATGCGCGAGGATTTCCAGATCGGCGTGCTCGGCTTGGGCGTGCTCGGAAGTGCGGTGGCGAACGCCCTGGCCGGGTTCGGCTTTGCCGTATCGGGTTGGAGCCGAACGCCGAAATCGATCGAGGGCATCGATTGTGTGCATGGATCAGCCGGACTCGATGTCTTGCTTGCACGCAGTGAGGTGCTGCTGGTGTTGTTGCCGCTGACGGGCGATACCGAAGGTCTGCTGGGTCGTGAACTCCTGGCGCAATTGCCTGATGGCGCGGCCTTGGCTAATCTCTCGCGCGGCGAAATCGTGGATGATGAGGCTTTGCTTGAGGTGCTGGATTCGGGACAGATTGCGGAAGCGTTTCTTGATGTGTTCCATCGCGAACCGTTGCCGCGCGATCACCGCTACTGGACCCATCCGCGAGTACGAATAACGCCCCATGTGGCTGCCTTGACGCCATACTCCGCGGCCTGCAGTCAGGTTGCGGAGAAGATTCGCGGCTTCGAACGTGGCGAATCGATTAGCGGCATCGTCGATCGGGCGCGAGGGTACTGAGTCATTCCGGCTGAGATTGCGGCGGCCAAGCCAAAGAATTTACTTGTCAAAGCACGGCTTGCTTGCGGTCGGGCACCGATTTGCGCGCGGAGTTCTGGTCGAAAAGGCTTGGCTGGCTGCGCTTTCACATAAATTTCATGTTGTTGTACTCCTGTTGTTCATCTGACTTCAGGGACACTCGACCCTAGTTGAATGAACGGAGATTGCCGATGAATGTGACGATCCTGTTTGGAGATCGCGAGAGAAAATCCTCGGTCGATCAAATTGCATTGCGCGCACGTGAGGTCGTTGACGCGGTGCTCACGCGGGCACGGGAGAACCAGGAGTCCTCCACTGCCGGGCCAGTCTGGCACAGCGTCGCGATGCAGATTTCCTGCCGCGAGGAAGATGAATATCTGAAGCTGCTTGCGGCCATTGAACGCAAATGCGTGGAGCGCCGAATCAATGTGATGGGGGTTCGCTGCGCTTGAGGGGTTTGGAACGCCACTGAAACATCCGCTCATGCTTCCCTTTGAAAAGCACAGGGCAGGCTCGGCTGAGCCATGGCAGGGGTTCAATGACCCTGCTTTTCGTCTTGGCGGGTAAAGCCAAAGGCGCTGGGCCCCTGCCTTCGCAGGGGCGACGGTGACTTGGAGGGTCGAGGGGGTTTTACGTTGGTCGCTGGATGCGTGCTCCAGGATTCCGCCCGATGAACCTCGGAACTACGAAGATGGACAAAGCCGGCAACTGGCAGGCGCCTGAGAACCCCCGCCCACCAGAATCTTCAACCCACCTCTCGATAGGGGTCGGGAAGGCTCATCACCTCCCCGCCCTCCGAACCGTGCGTGCGGTTCTCCCGCACACGGCTCTCCAGTTGGTGGTTGCTTCATCGAGATCGGCACGCCAAGGCATGGGCTTGGGTTAAC
>NZ_DASSYD010000053.1:0-9676 GCF_035703485.1 Dokdonella sp.
CGCAGTCGCTCATCGAGGTGGAATGCAGCCAACGGACCGGTCTCATCGGCAAGCAAAACGGCATCCTCGTAACCATCCGCGCTCGCGTTGTCGACAAGTGCGAAATCAGCGCGGCCGAGACGCAACTGACGCCCGTCGATCCTGGCACTGATGCCGAGCCCGGCCTGGGCACTGATCTCGGCGTGTTGCGGAGAATCGATGGCGTAGCCGGCGCAACCGGCGGCAATCGCACTGGCAACCGGGTGCCGGCTTTCGCGCGCCATCATCGCCGCCAATCGCAATACCGATTCACGCGACTCCCCTTCGAACACATGCACGTTGCCGAGGGCCAGTTTCGCTTCGGTCAGGGTACCGGTCTTGTCGAACACGACATGGGTTGCCTCGGCCAGCTCCTCGATCGCATCGGGTTGCACAACGAGGACGCCACGCCGGGCCAGCACAGCCAGCGTGCGTGTAATCGCCGCGGGCACGGCCAGCGCAAAGGCGCACGGACAGGACACGACCAGCACAGCGAGCGCGGCCGGAAAGGCACGCGCCGGATCAAACCAGAACCAGACGAAGAAGGTCAGCGCGGTAAAGCTCAACACACGGGCGACGAAGCGCGAAGCCGCTCGATCACCGGCTCGCGCCAGCTTCGGTCGCTCAGCCTGTGCGCCTTCAACCAGAGCCGCGATGCCGGCCAGTACGGTTTCGCTGCCGACGCGCTCTACACCAACCTGCGCAGGTCCATCGACAAGCACGCTACCGGCTATCAGATTGTCGCCGCGCCGCTTCTCAAGCGCCGCGGACTCGCCGGTCAGCAGGGATTCGTCGACGCGGCAATGTGCACTCAGCAAGACACCATCGACCGGCACGATTCCGCCCTCACCGATGTGCACGCGATCATCCTTGACGAGTTCATGCACACCGACCCGCTCCAGACTTCCATCGTCAAGACGACGCTCGGCGAACGCCGGCGTCAGGCGCGCCAGCGCATCGGTAAGATCACCAGCCCGATGCCGGGCGCGCATTTCCAGGTAGCGGCCGGTAAGCAGGAAAAAAACGAACATCGACACCGATTCGAAATACACATGACCTGTGCCGCGCCAGGCCTCGAACAGGCTGGCAAGATAGATTGCTCCGATTGCAATCGCGACCGGCACATCCATGCCGAGCTGACGCGCCTTGAGTGAACGCAGCGCGCCGGCGAAAAAAGGTCGCGCCGAATACAACACCACGGGCGTGGCGACAAGGAAACCCAGCCAGCGGAACAAATCACGCGTCGAAGTATCGTCTTGCTGCAGAGCGCCCAGATACAGGACTGCCGCATACATCATCGCCTGCATCGCACCGAAACCGGCGACCAGAAGGCGCTTGAGTGCATCGCGCGACTCACGACGGCGCAAGTCATCAAGTGCCTTCGCATCCAGTGGCAGGGCCTGGTAACCGGCCCGCGACAAGGTTTGCAGAATCGGAATCAATCCGGTTTGTTGCTCATCCCAGACCACGCGAGCGCGCCGCGCGGCGGCATTGACCTGCACGCTCGACACGCCCGGCAAGGATGACAACGCGCGTTCGATCAGCCAGACACAGCCAGCACAGCGCACGCCTTCGATCAGCAGCATCATCTCGCGCTGATGGTCACCGAGATCGCGAATCACGTGACGGGAATTCTCGACCCGCTGCCAGGCCTCGCTGGCATCCGCTGCGTTCGCGCCAGGATCCGGCTTCTGTGCCGGATGGGTACGCAATCGGTAATAGTCGCCGAGGCCGAGTTGCTCGATCCAGGTCGCTGCTGCCTGACAACCCTGGCAGCACATGGCGCGCTTGCGACCCGCCACTTCCGCATACACGACGCCAGCAGACGGGAGTCGTTCGCCGCAATGCCAACAAATGTCGGCAACGGCGTTCATGGCTCCTCGTTCGCGGGAGCGAGTGGCGGATCCGGCGACTCCCGCGTCGCCGGAATCCGGAACGAGATGTCGCTATCGGTATTCGGCAGGGCAGGATCCTGATGGGTCGATGCAAGCACGATCAAGTGAATGCATCCGGCCATTGAAGCGACGAAAATCGCGATACCCAACCAGGCAATCGGCTGTTGGTACCAGCGCTGGTCGTTGTCGCTCATATCACTTCTGCGCGCTCGCTTCGCCCTGCGCGTTGGCGAAAACCCAGGCCGCGACAGCACGTGAACGCTCCTCTCCGAGTCGCGGTCGCCAGCTAGGCATCACGCCACTGCGACCATGCTTGATGGTTGCCTCGATGGTCTCTTCGTCGCCACCATGGACCCAGATGGCATCGGTCAGATTCGGTGCACCGAGTGCCACATTGCCGGTGCCGTCGGCGCCGTGACAGGCGCTGCATACGGCGAATTGCGGCTGGCCTTCCGCGGCCATCTTGGCATCGTGCTGCGCGCCGGAAAGGCTCAACACGTAGTTGGCAATATTTTTCACTGTTGCCTCATCGAAGGTGGCCGAGAACGGCGGCATCTGACCGCGTCGACCATCAAGAATACTGGCCAGAAGATCGTCGCCCGTACCGCCGTACATCCAGCCACCACTACCCAGATTCGGAGCCCCGAGCAGCGGATTTCCGTGTGCCTGACGACCATGACATCCCGCACAATTGTCGAGGAACAGACGGTGGCCAAAATCGATCACCTCACCATCACTGGCGAGTTTCTCGACCGGCTGTGAGCGCAGGCGCTCCATCATCGGCGCGAGTTTGGCATCGTTGCTGGCGACGTCGCGGGCCAGTTCGCCGCCCGAGGTCCAGCCAAGTACTCCCTTGCTGGCACCGAAACCCGGATAAAGGATCAGGTAACCGATGCCCGCAACGAACATCGAGGCGGAAACCCAGACCCACCACGCTGGCAACTTGCGCACGGCCTCTCGAATCGTGCCATGCGCCCAGACATGACCTGTGGTGCCGTCGGGCTGCAGCGGGATGCGCACGCGCTGTCCCCACAAGAAAAGAAACAAGGTGATGCCCAGGTTGAATACGACCAGGAACATCACCCAGGCTGACCAGAATGTACTCATTTCTTGGCGTCCTCGATTTCACTGTTTTCTTGCGGCACATCTTTGTCCTGCATGGGAATCTGCGCCATCTTGTCGAACGTTTTCTTGTGCCACGGCCGCCACGCCCAGATCCAGATGCCGATGAAGACCAGCAACAGGATCACCGTGATGACGCCGGCCACCTGACCCCAGAGCGGATTCATGGCTGACCTGATGAAGCCGGTGTGCCCGGTGCAGGCGGCGCGGAGGTATCGACATTGAGCGTGCCAAGCCCTTGCAGGTAGGCAACCATCGCATCGAGTTCGGTCTTTCCTTTCACGGCTTCCGGCGCTCCGGCGATGTCGGCATCGGTGTAGGGATCGCCGAGCATGCGCAAGGTGCGCATGCGTGCCTGCATGTCCGCGCCATCAATCTCAGCGTCTTGCAACCATGGGTAGTTCGGCATGTTCGATTCCGGCACGAGCTTGCGTGGCGAGAGCAGATGCAGACGCTGCCAGTCATCGGAGTATTTGCCGCCGACTCTGGCCAGATCCGGTCCGGTGCGCTTCGAGCCCCATTGGTGAGGACGGTCGTACACCGATTCGCTGGCGACCGAATGCGCGCCATAGCGCTGCACTTCAAATCGCTGTGCTCGGATCATTTGCGAATGGCATAGATAGCATCCTTCACGCACGTAGATGTCGCGGCCAGCCAGGCGCAGCGCGTCGTAAGGCTTGACGCCCGCCGGCGCCTCCAGCGAATGCGCCTTCATGAACAACGGCGTGATCTCGGCCAGTCCGCCAATCGAAACCATGATCGCGATGCAGATGCCGAGCAGACCCGCGTGCTTTTCGATCGCCTCGATAAATTTGTAGCCACTTGCCATATCGATCTCCTCAGGAATGGGCGGGCAGCGGAGCCGGAACCTGGTGCGCAACCGGTTCTGGAATCGGCACGGGTATCGGCTTGATCAGATGCGCACGCGCATCGGCTGCCGTGTGCCAGAGGTTCCACGCCATCACCACCATTCCCGAAACAACGAGCAAACCGCCCAATGCACGGATGATGTAGAAAGGTTTGACCGCGATCAGGCTTTCGAGAAAGCTGTAGCTCAAGGCGCCATCGGCACCTGTTGCACGCCACATGATGCCTTCGGTAACACCGGCGGCCCACATCGCGATGATGTAGAGCAACAAGCCGATCATGTGCAGCCAGAAATGCACCTCCATGCCGCGAACCGAGTACATCTTCGGCTGGCCCAGCGCACGCGGCGCCATCGCATACAGTGACCCGATCGTGATCATCGCGACCCAGCCGATTGAGCCCGAATGCACGTGGGCAACGGTCCAGTCGGTGTAGTGCGACAACGAATTGACCGACTTGATCGCCATCATCGAGCCTTCGAAGGTCGAGGCCGCATAGAACACCAGCGCCATGACCATGAACTTCACGGCGGGATCAGTTTTCAACTTGTGCCAGGAGCCCTGGAAGGTCATCAAACCGTTTGCCGCCGAGCCCCAGCTCGGCATCAGCAGCACCAGTGAAAATGCCATGCCGACCGACTGCACCCAGTCCGGCAGCGCGGTGAACATCAGATGATGCGCACCGGCCCACATGTAGACCGAAATCAGCGCCCAGAAATTGACGATCGAGAAGCGATAGCTCCACAACGGCTGCTGGGCCTGACGTGGCACGAAGTAATACATCATGCCGAGGAAACCGGCGGTCAGGAAGAACGCCACGGCGTTGTGTCCGTACCACCACTGCACCATCGCATCGACCACGCCGGAATAGACCGGATAGGACTTGGTCAGCGACACCGGCAGGGCGAGATTGTTGACGATGTGCAGCAAGCCGACCGCGATGATGAAGGCGGCGTAATACCAGTTCGCCACATAGATATGCTGAATGCGGCGGCGCGCCAGAGTGGCGAAAAACACCGTTCCGAAAGATACCCAGACCACCGCGATGATGATGTCGACGAACCATTCCGGTTCGGCATATTCCTTGCTCTGGGTCATGCCCATGGGCACGGTAACCATGGCCAGTACGCAAGCCAGTTGCCAGCCCCAGAAGGTGAATGTGGCCAGCTTGTTCAGCGCAAGACGCGTATGCCCTGTCCGTTGTACAACGTAGTAGCAGGTTCCCATCAAGGCGGAGCCGCCAAAAGCAAAGATCACGCCGAACGTGTGCGAGGGCCGCAAGCGACTGAACGTCAGCCATGAGGTATCAAAGTTCAATGCGGGCCATGCCAATTCCGCACCAACATAGACACCTAACGACATGCCAATAATGCCCCAGATGGCAGCAGCGAGCAGAAACAGTCGAACTACTTCGTCATCGTAGGTTTCGGTATTAGGCATGAATTTGTCCAATAAATTAGAACGCAAAAGCCATCAGGCACGCCTGAAGCCAACGAAAGACAAGGAGGCGAGCCGGGTCGACAATTTCGCAACGCAAAACGCCTTCCAACCGTACTGCAGATTCCCATCGGGCACCAGCAAACTGTTGGAAGGGTGCGTCATCGAAGACGACCCACCTATTATGAGTCGATAATTCAACTGCGGCTGCTCCGCTCGCCGGCACAAGCGGCCAAATGCCTGCGGCTTGTAGACGCAGCCCGAAACGCCGGATTTGCACGAGAAGCCAATAGAAACATGGCCTGCAGCCGAATAGCGGCATGCGCAGACGGCGACCACTGCGATCAATTGCCGCAGATCTTTCGAGGCGCTACCAGCACGCCAGGCGGTTTCGAGTGGCTTTCTGCCTTGATCGTCCGCCACCGCCAGCCAACTCGGGCGACGCGAGTTTGTCGACGCTCATCGGCACCGAACCTTCGCGTATCCGTGCCAACACCCAATATCGTGCAATTCAGCCTGCATCAAAACCTTCAACTGTCGTGCGACCCGACTTTGCTGGCCTGCATGTCGTTGCCGCCCTGGCGAAACACGAGCCCCGTGACCTCTCCGTCCTCGGCGCGCTGAAAATGAAACGTCGCGTCGATGACCTTGGCAAAAAAGTCCTTGTCGGTTTCAGCGAATACCGGGAATTTCTCCTGGCCTTTGCCGGAAGCGAGCAAGGTCAGCACGCCTGCTTCCACCGAGACGGAGATGGAGAACTTTTCAAACGCGTAGTCACCGACATACTCGTCGAGCACCTCGGCGGCCACGGCAATCCCGTTGATCGACTGCATGGTCGGAATGTAGTGGCCGGCGATGGCATCGATAAACGTTTCCGGCGATGCACCCATCAGATTGGTCAGCACGACAATGGCCAGATTGTCTTCGGGGTAGACCATCAGCGCGGCCCGATTGCCGCCAACCAGAGCCACAGCCGGGTGCGTCGGGCGGTCAATCACCTGCCAACCCATCGCATAGCCATTGAGGAAACGGCTGAAGCCGGAGGTTTTGCCATTGGCCAGTTTTGCCGGCCGCCACAGGGTTTGCAGGCTTGCCTCGTGCGCGAACAACTTGCCTGCCTGCAATGCGATCAGCCAGCGGGCGATTTCGCTGGCGCTTGAGCTCATGCCCGCTGCCGCGCGCAGGTAGGGCGGAAACTCGGAGTAGACCGTGATCAGCTCGCCGCTGATGTCATGGGTATAGCCGCGCGCCTGGTGCGCTACGACCCCCTGGAAATGAGCGAACCCTGCCGCTTCGGTCCGCGGCATGTTGGCCTTGCGCAACTGGTTGTTGACGATGAAATCGGTAAACGGCTGCGCGGCCACGGCATCGATCAATTTGCCCACCAGCAAATAGTTGGTCTGGTTGTAGCGAAACTCGGTGTTGGCGACAAACTCCAGTGGCTGCTGCTGGACGCGCTTCCAGGCAGCGTCGGCGCCGGCCATCGGGATGAAGTAACCCGCCTCACCCATGATGTCGGGCAAACCGGAGGTGTGGCTCAGCAACTGCTGCACCGTGATCGACCGCCACGCAGTCGGCAGGTCCGTCAGATAATCGGAGATTGGACTGTCAAGTTTCAGCTTGCCCTGCTCGATCAGCTGCATCACCGCGACGCCGGCAAAGCCCTTGGTCATCGAATTGATGGTGAACACCGTGTCGTTATCCACAGCCACCGAATCCTGCAGATTGGCAATGCCGTAACTGGCCGTCTTGATCAGCTTGCCGTCTTTGACAATCGCAATCTGCAAGCCCGGAATGTGGCTTGCCTGCATTCTTGCCGCCAGCAGATCGTCAATCGCATCCGCATGCACGAGACCGCAGGCGAACAGCATCAGCGCGGCAACGATCAATCGACAGCGTCTTGCGCGTGAGGCTGCAGGCAGACTGCTCAATTTTCCTGCATGAATCGTGCGATGGGTTCTCATGGAGTTTGCCGATGATGTGGAGGGAGCACTGCTCCGGGTTTGCTGCAACAGCGCCATGCAGACAACCGGGGTCTGCGCATGGTACGGGGAGACTTTGATCAAGTGGTGAAACCGTCAATTCGCATTGATGCGATCCGCAAATTCCGGCGACACCGGGAGAAGCGGCAACGCGGCCGCGTCTGCGGAACGCGGGCGATTCTGACTACCGGAATCAGGCAGAGCCACGCTGCGGCGAATCCAGCTCCAGCATCGAGAAATAATGGCTTGCGATATCGAATCCATGACGAAGATAGAAACGGTGCGCGGCAAATCTCTGCACCCCGGAATCAAGGTGAACCTGCGCGCAGTCGTGAGTTGTCGCGTACGCCTTCAACCATGCGAGAAGTTGACTGCCAACGCCCTCGGACCGGCGTTTCTCGCTGGTTACGAGGTCATCGATGTACATGTGCTTTCCCCACGCGAGCTTGTGCCCGATCACGAAACCGGCGACACCCACGACCTCGCCATCCGACTCGGCAAACGCAACCTCATAGCCGCTCTCTTGCTGCAAGCGGATCCGGGAAATCAATTCCGACTTCTCAAGATGCCCGCGAAGCTCAAGGAGAACGGTACTCATTCGCTCCAGGTCCGCGTCTGACTCGGCCAGCCGTACGGTAATGTTGATCATGTTGATGCCCTGAAAGTGCAGATGGAGGAATCTTCCAGTGCGCTTCGCGACAAATCAAACGCAAGATTCCTCCATCTCCATGTATCACAGCGGAGATCTCAAGATGGCTCGCGCATGAAGGTAACCGCGTCGCCCGGAATCACCACTCCCGGAAGTTTGCTGGACACCCAGATGTGAATCGCGTCGCTGAGATCTACCGGCTGATCAAAAGAACCTGCCTTGATATTCAAGGTCGCCGGGTAACCCGTACTCTGGTGCCACAAACGCGATCCGCAGTCCCGGCAGAAGGCACACTCGAGGGTGTGCCCGGAAGCGGTGACGCGAGTCCAGATGGCTGGCGCTCCACCAAGAATCTCCAGTGACTTCCTGTCGATGGTGTAGGAAATACCATACGCCGAGGCGGACTGTTTTCGGCATTCGGTGCAGTGACAGACATAGAGCGCAATTGGCGCCGATGGCGCGGCATAGCGGATACGCCCGCATTGGCAACCGCCGGTCTGTTGATCCGAAGTCTGCGCATCTGTGCCTTTCATCGACATCTCCTCTGAATTCACCGGTCGCCAAGGGTAGCCCGATGGATTGAAGGGCCAGACTGCAGAATCGGGGTAGAAGCTTTCTGGACGGAAATGCGTTCTGGCAATCGTTGCAGCACGCAAAACATTGACACGCATCACGCACAAAATGGAACAGCACGTTAGCCAGCAGTGGCCCGAAAGCTCAGGGCAAAAACGTCATGCGTCCGGGGTTGACGGGAAGTCTCTTACGGACTTGTTAGACCCCACTAGCCATTGGCTGTCGACGGATCAATCACTGCACTGATTGGCGTGATCCTGTTTGCTGGGAACCCCGACTTTTCAGCATGTTCGCGGATGAGGTCCTCACTTGGTGCGTTGTACACACAGTAGATCTTGTCACCGGCAACGTAGCTATGAACCCATTCGATCTCTGGGCTCATTTCTGCAAGAACCGAATTGGAGTGCTTTGAAGCATCGCGAAGCGCCTCGCCAGACATGTCTCCTGCGCCGGCTATCTCACGCTCAATCAGATACTGGGTCATATCCTTTCTCCTGAGTTGCCATCATGTTCCCCGTGTGGGGTCTAACACCGGAAATAAGCCGCCGCGTTAGCGGTCGGCTTGATTGATTAGTTGTACCTCACTCTTGCGTCGCAGGGCTATTGTCTGCATTAGACACTGAGTCCTGAAGCCCACCTCCTGCACGTGAGTAGATGCTTACGCGGTACGTAAACCGCTTCCCTTTGCATGCTTCGATGGTCCATAGCTCCGACGTGATTTCCGAGGGCGACTCTACTTGGGTTTCAACGACGCGCACAAATGGGCATGATCTGTGCTGCATGTCGTGCCAACCTTGGACGTCTCTACTGACATTGGCGATGTGGTTAGGGGGTACGGTTGTTGAGCCGGCCATACCTGGGTTGGGAGCGATGCTTTGAGCAGCGCAGCCGAAGAGGAACATTAGTGGCCCGAGCAAGGATGCGATACGGTTCATAAGTTGGGTACAACACCCGAATTGAGCCGCGTGCGTTAGCACGTCGGCTCGAATGACCAGTTGGACGAAGCCGCTATGCGGCAAAAAAGGCGCAGCTCCGCGGGAATATAAAATGTAGCCTCACACCCCCGTTTCCGGGGGACATTCGACCAAGAATTGATGAGGCTACCTGATCATGAAAACAGCACACGCACCAGAC
>NZ_DASSYD010000072.1:0-13101 GCF_035703485.1 Dokdonella sp.
GTCTGGTGCGTGTGCTGTTTTCATGATCAGGTAGCCTCATCAATTCTTGGTCGAATGTCCCCCGGAAACGGGGGTGTGAGGCTACATTTTATATTCCCGCGGAGCTGCGCCTTTTTTGCCGCATAGCGGCTTCGTCCAACTCCGCATCCGGCTTATCTTTCCGCCGGCGCGGATCCCCGCGCACGAGCCGCGTTCTATCGGCAGTGGCTTGACGCGGGAATCAGCGAAACGGAACTCGCGAACGTGCGCAAACACATGCAGCAAGAGCGTGCACTGGGCAGCAAGCGCTTCCAGATGATGATCGAAAAATCACTCAAGCGGCCGGTAGAGTTGCGTCCGCGTGGGCGGCCGCGAAAGATTCTCGGGGAGGAGGTTTGGCGAATTTGATATGAGCGTTTCAAACGGATAATTCCTCCGTCCCCTTTTATTCGCTATGGTTCGAGCTCGGTCATCTGAAGGTGTCGCCAATGAAGTCTTTCGGTAGCAATGTCAGCTCGAAGCTGAGCCAGGATGACTTCGTCAATATCGCAAGTGATGCGTTCGACAACGACCAGACCGTTGCCGATATGCTGATTGCCGCCTGTGAACGCAACGCGAGTCGGCCAGCCGCAAGCAATCTTGGGTGCAGCTTGAGCTATGCCGACCTCAATCAACAGAGTGCGGATTTTGCCGCCTTTCTGCGTCATGGCCTCGGCCTCGTATCGGGTGAGCGCGTCGCGATCATGCTGCCGAACCTGCTGCAGTATCCGGTTGCCGTGCTCGGGGTTTTGCGTGCCGATCTCGTCGCCGTGTTGGTCAATCCGCTGTACACGGCGCGCGAATTGCATCATCAGTTGAAGGATTCCGGCGCGGCGGTTCTTGTTGTGCTCGACAATTTCGGCGCGGTCGCCGCCGAGGCGCTCAAGGACACCGAGGTCCGCCAGGTCATCACCACGCGTGTCGGTGACATGTTGCCCTGGCCGAAATCCTCGATCGTTGATTTCACCTTGAAGCATGTGAAAAAGATGATCCCGCCGTTCACCATTACCGATGCCATGCGCTGGCCACAGGCGCTGACGAGCGGAGCGACCCTGCCCCGCGTCGAGGCCAGCTATCGCGCCAGTGATACCGCACAGCTGCAATACACCGGCGGCACCACCGGCTTGGCCAAGGCCGCGGTGCTTCCGCACCGAGCGGTGGTGGCCAATGTCGCCGCCGCCGAGCAATGGCTGGGTCGGGCACTGGTTGCCGACCGCGACACGGTGCTGGTATGTCTGCCGATTTACCATATCGCCGCCTACAGCAACCTCATTTTCAACCTGACGCACGGCTTTCATTCCGTATTGATCACCAATCCGCGTGACATCCCAGGTCTGGTCGCGACGTTTGCCAAGTTGAAGCCCGCGTTCTTCTCCGGCGTGAACACCTTGTATGACGCCCTGCTCAACCATCCTGATTTCAAGTCGCTGGATTTCTCGAACCTGAAACTGTGCCTGCAAGGCGGAACCGCATTGCGTCGCAGCACCGCCGAACGCTGGCTCGCCGTCACCGGCTGCCCGGTGATCGAGGGCTACGGACTTTCCGAAACGGCCGCGGCAATCACCTGGAACCGCATTGATGGCAACAATCCGGTCGGTTCGATCGGCATGGCCGCGGCTGAAGTTGAAATCACGCTGCGCGACGAACAAGGCGCCATCGTACCGATGGGTGAGCCCGGCGAGCTCTGCGCACGCGGTCCACAAATGACAACGGGCTACTGGAATCAGGCAGAAGAAACCGCCAACGCATTCTTCGACGGCGGCTGGTTCCGCACCGGCGACATCGCACGCGTCGACGAACAGGGCTATTACTTCGTCCTTGATCGGCGCAAGGACATGATTCTGGTGTCAGGTTTCAACGTTTATCCGAACGAGATCGAAGATGTCGTCGCGATGCACCCGGGCGTCCTCGAAGCCGCTGCAGTCGGCGTGCCTGATGAAAAGTGCGGAGAGGCCGTGCGTCTTGTCGTCGTTCGCAGCGATCCAGCCTTGACCGAAGAAGAGCTTCGCGCGCATTGCCGCAAGAACCTGACCGGCTACAAGCAACCGAAGGATATCGAGTTCCGCGACAGCCTGCCGAAATCGGCAGTGGGCAAAATCCTGCGTCGCGAACTGCGCTAGCAAAAAAGGGGACCAAAAAAGGGGACGGAGGCATTATTTGTTTGAATTGTGCCGGGATCCCTCAATCTTCCGGCGAAATTGCGTCCGCGCGACCCGCCGCAAAGGGTCATTGGCAAGTTGCTAGACGGAATGGATGCGGGCGTTTTAAACGGATAATGCCTCCGTCCCCTTTTTTGGGTTAGGGCTGCGGCAATTCCTTGATCCCGCGTCCTGCTTTGTCTTCGGCGACCATGTTGCGTACGTCAGCGAGCAGTTGTCTGGCGTCGTAGACGATGCCGTCCTTGATCGTGTACTCGACCCCACCTACGCGCTGCAGCTTGCCGTCGGCATCGAGTTTGATGTGGCCGGTGCCGTAGAGGGTCTTCAGGTTGGCCAGCGGGTTTTCCGAGAGCACGGCGAGATCGGCAAGCTTGCCCGGTTCGACCGAGCCGATGCGGTCATCGGCGCGCAAGACTTCGGCGCCGTTCAAGGTTGCCGAGCGGATCACTTCCAGCGGATGGAAGCCGGCTTCACGCAACAGTTCGAGCTCCTGAATCGTGCCGAACCCGTAGAGCTGATAGATGAAGCCGGAATCCGATCCGACCGTGACCCGGCCACCGCGGTTCTTGTAGTCATTGACGAAATCCATCCAGCGCCGGTAGTTGTCGCGCCAGGCGACTTCGTCTTCGGTCGTCCAGTCAAAAAAGAAACTGCCATGGTTGTCGCGGTTCGGTGTATAGAATTCCCATAGCGATGGCATCGTGTACTCGTCATGCCAGTCGGCGCGGCGCGCGCGCATGAGGTCTCGCGCGGCGACGTAGATGGTGAAGGTCGGGTCGATGGTGAAATCGAGGGCGAGCAATTCGCTGATGACGGCTTCGTATTTCTCGCTGCCTTTTTTCGCCGCCTGCGCCCACAAGCGGCCGGCCTGAGCGAAACGATCGGCTTCGTTGTTGTAGTTGTAGGCGGCCGGATAGTCCTGCACGGTGCGGTCATCAAACAGCGCCTCGGGCAGGCCGTACCAATGCTCCATCGTGGTCAGCCCCCAGCGCGCCGTGGTCAGCACGTTGACCCGGGCAACATCGAGCTGGGCATGATGACAGGCACTCTGCATGCCCTGCCTTTTCAGTTCGTCGAAGGCCGCTTCGAGGATGTCCGGACGATAGCCGAAACATTTCATGCCGAGCGCGCCTTTGGCTTTCATGTCGCGCACCCACTTGCGCGCCTGTTCCGGTGTGGTCATCGGCGCATCGAGGCCCATGCCGAAAAACGCATAGGGGAAAATACGCGGCGCGGTGATCTGGTTTTTCGCGCTGCGCTGTTCTTCGCTGACGCACCAGTCGATGCCATTACCGCAACCGGGATCGCGGATCGAGGTGATGCCGTGACCCATCCACAGCTTGTAGACATACTCGGCCGGCACGCCCTGCTCCTCGCCGCCGATATGACCGTGCAAATCAATCAGGCCCGGCATGACGTAGTGGCCACTCAAATCCATTTCGCGGCCGCCGGCCTTGAGCTTGGGCCGATCCTCGGTCTTGATCGGCGAATTAGGCGCACCGACCGAACGCACCGCCGCGATGCGATTGCCCTCGATGACCACATCGGCCGGGCCAAACGCCGGACTTCCGGTGCCGTTTATCACGGTGACGCCGCGCAGGATCAGTTGAGTGTACGGCCCCTCACCTTCAGCGCGCGCTGGTGCCGGCGTCACCACCAATGACGGATCTTTGACTTTCGCCGGCTTGGACTTTGCGTCAGCAAGCGCGGGCTCGACAACAATGAAGGCGAGCAGGGCCAGCATGGTCAGTGGCAATCGCATCGGTTCCGCTCCAGATATCGGATGAAGAAGCACGATGATGCCTCACGATGACAGCCAACACACCCGTCGGCGGGACCAGGCCGGGCGAGCGGCGACGAGCTGAAACTTGTTGCGCAGTTATTGATCAATTCTGGGCAATGGATTGCGCCGGTCAGATCAATGATTTGAGACAATACGCCGCCTCGCCGCGTTGCCGAGGCGCCCTTTTCGCCGCTTGCCGCTGCAGACCGCCCTGGACACCGCATTGAACGATTCACCCAAATCAGAGATTCGCAATCGTCCCATCGAACTGCTTGCGGCCATGCGCACGCTCGCTGGCGAGGTATTGAACGGCATCATCCGAATGTCATCGACCCGGGCCAACTACTGGCTGGAATTCGCTTTCACCGGCAGCTTGGCATTTGCCCTGCTCGGTGCCGGTGTCAGCCTGCATCGCGGCTCCTGGCTGGCCGCCTTCTTCACCGTGCTGGCCGGCTTGATCGCTTTCAGCTTCATTGAGTATCTGTTTCATCGCTGGATCTTCCATGGCCCGGACTCGATGTACCGGCGCGGTCATGATGCCCATCACCTGAATCCCAAAGGCTATGACGGGCTGCCGTTTTTTCTGCCGTCGGCCATTCTGCTCGGATTGACCGCATTGTTCGCCTTGAGCATGCCACGCAGCCTTGCCTGCCTTCTCGCCGGCACGATCGCTTTGGGTTATGTCTCCTACGGCCTGAGCCACTTCATCATCCACGCGCGACGATTCCGTCACCCGTGGTTTCGCGAGTGGGCCGCCAATCACCACATTCACCACCATCACCCGGATGCCAATTTCGGCGTCACCTCATCGCTCTGGGATCATCTGCTGCGCACGCGCTATCAGCGCCAACCACGGCCGCATGATCCGACGTGATGGGTCGTCGATGCGCAGTCGGCAAGATCAAATTTGCTGTTGGCTCGATGTGATCGTGGTCAGCGTGCGTATCTGCAGGTAGCCGCGGCGCTGCCAGTCCAGCAATTGCGGCATGTCGATGGGACGCCTTCCCTCCAGTTCGACGCGGCCGTTCGGAGTCAACTCGACGCGTTCCACGCGACGGCGCCCGGCATTCTTGGCCACGTAGAGAGCGGCGTCAGCCCAGCGGATGGCATCGTCGAGCGGCGCATTCCAACCCGGCGCAAGCGGATGGTGGACATAGCCACCCGAAACACTGACCGCCATCGACTGGCCGTGCCACAGCATCGGCTCCGTTTCGATTTTCGCCAGCAAACGCAACACCTTGTCATCGAGCGTGCTGGCGTTGCGCTCGTTGAGAACAAGCAGAAACTCTTCACCACCCCAGCGGTACAGCTCGTCGTCGCGACCGAGCACGTTGCGAATCCGCTCGACGACCAGCTTGAGAACAGCATCGCCCGCCTCGTGACCATGCTGATCGTTGATCAACTTGAAATGATCGAGATCGAGCAACAACATTCCCGTCGTTTGATCGGCACTTGATTCCAGCTTCGGCTTGCGCAAAAGACGACGCTGGAACTGATAGCGACTGGATGCGCCGGTCAAGGCATCGAACCGCACCACGTCCGACAAGTTGTCGCGCTCCCTGCGCGCGCGACGGATAGCAAGATAAAGAAACAAACTGACCGTTATGGCAAACAGGGCGAGCACGAGAGCCAAGGCCTTGGCCAGCCGCTCGGCACGCAGCCGCTCTTGCTGGATCTGTTTTCGATCGACAAAGCATCGATTCGACTTTCGAGTTGCTGCGAGGAGTGCCTCGCCTCAACTTCGGCAATGGCACGTCCACGCTCATTGCGAAACAGCTGCGTCCACAATTTCTGCCGCTGCTCCATGAAGTCGACGGCAAGCGCATAGCGTTGCTTGTCGCGAAGCACGCTGATCCGCCGATCAAGCCCGTCGAGCACATCAACCACTTGCCCTTTGCTCTGGAAGTAGTCGGAGGCTTTGCGCATCAAAGCCAGACCCTCGTCGATCTGATCGAGTTGCATCAGCGCCTGACCATGCAGCAGCTGACTTCTGGCCGTGCAATAGCTGTCCTGGTGTTGTCTGGCCAGGGCCTCGATCGGAGCAAGCACTTCGATCGCCTGATTCGGCTTTGCCGTGGCCAACAACAATTCCGCGCGCCGGCACCCCAGGCTTAGGGCAACGCTGATCATGTGGCACAACCGTCATGGCCTTCAGAAGGCTCGCCAGTAGTGCTTGGCGAAGTGAAGGCTGGTTGCCTTGACGAGCCGCGCGGTGCGGCTGGCGGACCTTCTGGATGCCACCTGCTTCAACAAAAACAATCGAATAGGCGACACCTGTCTGCGCGCAGACAGGTGTAGTGACGATTGCGCCACTTGATCAGCGTTGCCCTGGCGTTGTAAAGACCGGAGAGCCTCCCCTGGCAAGTTCTTCGGCCTCAGTCAGCGATTTCTCGGCGGCACCGAAATCACCCGTCTTGACCAGCGCCGCGGAACGCGTGTCGAGCAGCGATATCCGGTTCTGCAAGGGGATCGATTCGACGGACTGGGCCAATGCCTTGTCGATTGTTTCAAGCGCTGATTCGGGCAAACCCATCGCGTTGTAAAGGTCGGAGATCGTGCCAAGTCGGAACAGTCGCGCGCTCAGCCGACGCCTGGGCAGCTTGTCCGCCCAGTCCAGCGCAGCAAGTTGATGGCGCAAGGCCGTGTCGAAGTTTCCTGCATCGAATTACATGTTGCCGTAGCTGCGCTCCAGCGCCTCCATCACCTCGGCTGAAGCGTCCGAGCGGATACGTGCGCGGACCTTGTTCAACTGGCCGGGGAACTTTCCGATCTGATCGTCGGCGTGATTCATGAAGATGCTCTCGATCTCCATCAACCTGGCCGTATCGTCATCGCGATTGGCGTCGGCTAGTTCACGCAGGGATTGCATCATCGCCAACCTTTGCTCAAAGGTCGGACTGTCATGTTGCAAGGCCAGTTGCGTTCGCAGCAGCTCGCGGCCCTATGGGTAGGGCGGATTGGCAGGCAACCGGCGTTCAAGCCGTTGAAGCGCGGCCTCAGCATCGGCAGAGGTGTCTTGCGCCACGCGCATTGCCTGCAGCTGCTCGATGGCGGCGTCAACCGAAACCTTCGCCGGCAACGATTGACTCATGCTCGCCAACACCAGTGCGACCAGCACCACCACAATCGCCGGAACGAGGGCGCGAGCGGGTCGAACTTCAACCGCTGAACACTTCTGGGTACCGGGTCGCACGTTGTCTGCTGGCTTCAAGCGGAGGGCATGCGAAATTTATACCCGATCACGCGGCGGCAAGGATGAACACGACTTGCCAGTGGCCGCAGCTAGCGCGCGGACACACTCTCGCTCCGGCGCGCTGTCGAAATGATTGCTTCATGCGGATTCCGGAAATTGGATCGGCGGCTTCTCCCACCGACCGGTGGAGCAGCGAAATCCGAGACCATCGCCATGGATGTTAAAGTTGTCCGCTTCCATTTGAAGCAATCAGCGAGTGCCGTGATGACGAACGAAGCCTTTTATCCCATTGGAACACCCGGCAAACCCTGGGGCGCAGCGGAAGTCGCGGAATGGCGATCGACCCAGCACCCAAAACGCAGCTACGCCGATGAGGTGGTGAGCGTGATCGACGCGCTGCGCGATCGCTTCGATGTCTCCGAGTACGGTCGTCTCGATTACCACGCCGACAAGTTTCCGCTGTTCGCAATTCGCAGTCGCGACTGGGATGACAGCTTGCCCATCGTGCTCGTGACTGGCGGCGTACACGGCTATGAGACCAGTGGCGTGCATGGCGCGTTGCGGTTTGTCGACAAGCATGCGGCCGATTACGGCGGACGCGTGAATCTGCTTGTTGCGCCCTGCGTGAGCCCCTGGGCTTACGAGATGATCCACCGCTGGAACCGTGATGCGATAGACCCGAATCGCTCGTTCCATGACAACAGTCCGGCCCAGGAATCAGCTGCGCTGATGAAGCTGGTGGCGCCGATTGTCGACCGCGCACTGGTGCATATCGATCTGCATGAAACCACCGATACCGATGAGTCAGAATTTCGTCCGGCACTGTCGGCGCGTGATGGCAAGGCCTATGAACCGGGCACGATTCCCGATGGCTTCTATCTGGTCGACGACGCGGACAGCCCGCAGCCGGAATTTCACAAGGCGATCATCGAGGCGGTGGCAAAAGTCACCCATATCGCGCCGGCCGACGACAAGGGCGAGATCATCGGCTCAACCGTGTTTTCGCCGGGCGTCATCCGCTACGCCTTCAAGCCGCTTGGTCTCTGCGCCGGCGTCACCAACGCGCCGTACACGACCACCACCGAGGTCTACCCGGACAGCCCGCGCGCCACGCCTGAGCAATGCAACGTTGCTCAGGCGGTGGCCGTATGTGCGGCGATCGATTTTGCCCTGGGGCAAGGCTGATCAAGTGGCGTAAACGTCACGACACCTGTCTGCGTGCAGATCGCCGCGCGGTACGTAGATTCGCTCAGTTGTCGAAGCCGTCCTGGAAAATCTTGTCCGAGTAGAAGATGTAGGCCTGGCCGCCCTGGCTTCCGACAAACAGGTTGCCATGGGCATCTTCGCCGAAACCGATCGGACTGATGCCCGGAGTGCCGCTCAGAGTCTCGTAATTCCATGACGACACACCGGCGCCCGGATCGGCGACGACATACATGCGACCGGCACAGTAGTCCGAGAAGATGTGCTGGCCGCGCAGCGGGCCGATAGGACCGCGATAAGTGTAGCCACCGGTAATCGAGCACCCTGAAATACCGCTGTTGTGGGAATACTCCAGTCGCGGAACGACGCTTCCGACCGGACCGCTGCAACCGAGTACGTTGCCGGGATAGGTATGCAGCCCCTCGCACTGGTTCCACTGGAAGTTCTGTCCACCGCTGCCAGCAGCCTGGAAGCTGATCTCCTCGTAGCGGTTCTGTCCGACATCGCCAATCAGCATGTCGCCAGTTTGTCGATCAAAGCTGAAGCGGAACGGATTGCGGAATCCCCAGTTGAAGATCTCGGCGCATTCGTCCGGGAAGGTAGCCGCATTGGCAAACGGATTGCCGGGTGGAATCGCGTAGGGCGCCGGCTGGCCTGAGCCGACCCCGCATAGATTGCTTGCCGACGGGGTCGTGTTATGGACGTCCAGACGCAGGATCTTTCCGAGCAGATAGTAGGTGGGTCCCGAGCCGGAAGTCGTGTGGCAGCTTGCCGGATTGTTGTCGGCCTTCTTGCGCCCGGTGCATTGGGCAAAACCGTTCGGATCGCCCTGAACGCCACCATCGCCGATTGACCAGTAGAGATAGCTGTCGGGACCGAAGTGAAGGTCGCCACCATTGTGGTTGCCGGCGATATCCGGAACGCGCATGAGAATCTGGCCACTCGGATTGGCGACATCCGAACTCGGTGGGGAGACCGTGTAGCGGGCCAGCACATGATCGTTGCTGGCACCGAGTTCTGGATCGCTGTTGGGCGCCGAATAGGATACGTAGAACGTGCCGTTGCTGGCGAAATTCGGATCGAAGGCGAGGCCGAGGATGCCTTGTTCGCTGTTGCAACCTGCGCTGATGGAAACAAACGGCGTCGCCAGCAGGCTGCCGTTCTTGACGATGCGTATCCTGCTGCAGCGCTCGATGACAAAGACCCGGTTGCTGCCATCGTTGGGCGAGCGGAAAGCAATCGGTTGCGCGAAGGTGGTGCTGGAATCGGGCCAGCGCACGAGCTGGAGATCGGCCGGAACAATCGCCGCGGTGGCGACCAGAGGCACGGCCAGGATCAATCCAAACAGGATTCTGAAAGCAGGTGAAATACGCACGGGCGAGCTCCGTTAAGCGAACAAGCTGTTTTCTAACACGAGGTCCGTTGGATTTTCATTGCGCTGCGTCCCCGTTCAGGTGTTTGCCGGCCTATCGGTTTGCGCGCTTGAGACGGATCAACGAAGAGATATCGTCGTCACCATGGCCTTTTGCCATGAGTACCGCGTAGTCGGAAAGGGATTTCTCGATCACGCTGCGATCGGTGCCAGCGTCGCGCGCGAGCTCATGGACGATCTTCAGATCCTTGTGCAGCAAGGCAAGCTTGAAGCCGACCTTGAACTCGTCGCGCAACATGGTCGCACCACGCTTGTCGAGGAACCAGTTGCCAGCAGCACCGGTGAGCAGGGTCGAGATCAGGGTATCAGCATCAAGCCCGAGCGCTTCGCCGAGGGCGAGTCCTTCGCAGACACCTTGCGCGATGCCGGCGACCAGCACCTGATTGACCGCCTTGGTGTTCTGGCCAGCGCCGATTCCACCCATGTGATTGATCCGGGCCGCATAGCATTCGAGCACGGGCCGCACGCGCTCCAATGCCGGGGCCTCGCCGCCGACCATCACCGAGAGCTTGCCGTTACGCGCGCCTTCGACACCGCCGGAAACTGGTGCGTCGATGAACTCGCCGCCGACGCCAAGCATGCGTTCGCGCGCCTCGCGTGCGGTCACCGAAGAGACTGTCGAGTGATCGATGACGATCGTGCCCGGTTGTGCGTTCGCCGCGATCACCTCGACATCGGCGAGGACATCGGCATCGGCCGGAACGCACAAGGCGATGACGTTGCATTGCGCCGCCAGCTCGGCCAGCGAGGCCGGTTCATCGAGATTGAATTCAGCCGCGATGGCGCGGGTGTTGGCAGGCGTGCGCGTCCAGACCGATGCCAGCAATCCGGCTCGGGAAAGATGTCCGGCCATCGGTTGGCCCATCGCGCCGAGTCCGACAAAACCGGCCTTGATGTCACTCATTGTGTAGTCTCCGCAAGATAGGTGTAGGCCGTCAGGCCGGCTTCGAGAGTGGCTTCGAGTTGTTTCGCCTCGTCGCCTGAAATACCAACCGCAGCGATCTTGTCGCGATACTCGGCGCGCAAGGCTGTGAGGTCGTAGCCGACATAGTCGAGCATGAGATCGGTGGTGTCGCCGCGGCGCTGGTCGGAGATCCGGTAACCGTCGCCGGTCAGTTTGACGCTGATCGCATCGGTGTCACCGAACAGGTTGTGGATGTCGCCGAGGGTTTCCTGGTACGCACCAACCATGAACAGGCCGAGCAGGTAGGTTTCCCCATGCGCGGGTGCGTGCAACGGCAGACTGACATCGACACCATCGGCGCCGACGTAGTGATCGATGCGGCCATCCGAATCGCAAGTGAGGTCGGCGATTACGCCGCGCCGGTCCGGCACGCGATCAAGCCCGCTGATCGGCATGATCGGAAACACCTGATTGATTGCCCAGATATCCGGCGCGGATTCAAACACCGAGAAATTGACAAAGTACTTGTCGACCAGAGTCTCGTTGAGCTCATCGAGCACCTGGCGATGCGAACGCTCTTCGGATTTCAGGCGTGCGCGAACGGCATTGACGATCGCGTAGTAGAGATCATCAAGCTGGGCACGATCGGCAAGAGAAAGCTGGCCAAGTGCGTATAGCGACTGACCTTCGGCGAGGTGGTATTGCGCCTCGTGATAGAGCTCGGTCGGCGGCCGCTTGCCGATTTCGGCATGCACCTCGCGCAGGCGTCGCAGCACGGCGGGTTCGTCTTCGCTCGGCTCGGGCACGGCACCGCGCGGCGATTCCTCGATTTCACTGACATTGACCACGAGCACCGCATGGTGCGCGGTCAATGCGCGGCCGGACTCGGTCAGCACATGCGGCTGGGCCAGATCATTTTCGGCGCAGGCCTCGGCCAGCGCGCCGACCACACTCGACGCATATTGATCGAGGCCATAGTTGATCGAGCATTCCGAGCGCGAGCGCGTGCCTTCGTAGTCGACGCCGAGACCGCCGCCGACGTCCATGTACTGGATCGGCAATCCAAGTTTCGAAAGTTCAACGAAGTAGCGCACGGCCTCGCGCATGCCGCGTGCGATGTCGCGCACGTTCGACATCTGCGAGCCCATGTGGAAATGCAGCAGCTTCAGCGTATGCGATAGATCAGCCTTCTTGAGCTGTTCGATCAGGGTCAGCAACTGGCGCGGGGTCAGACCAAACTTGGCCTTGTCACCACCGGAATTCTGCCATTTGCCTGCACCCAGGCTCTTCAGGCGCATGCGCACGCCGAGCAAGGGCTCGACGCCGAGTGATTTCGCCTCCTCGATGACGTAGCGCAGCTCGGACGGCTTCTCGATGACGATGAAAATTTCGAGTCCGAGCTTGCGTCCGATCAGGGCCAGGCGGATGTATTCGCGATCCTTGTAGCCGTTGCAGATGACCACGCTGCCGCGCTTGGCCAATGCGAGTACAGCCATCAGTTCAGGCTTTGAACCCGCTTCGAGACCAAATCCGGGACCGCCACCGGCGGCAAGTTCACCGGCTACGTTGTTCTGCTGGTTGACCTTGATCGGATAGATCAGGGTGTAGCCACCGGCGTAATCCCAATCAGACATCGCCTTGGCGAACGCAGCCTGCAGGCGGCTGCGACGGTCATCGAGAATGTCGGCGAAACGCACCAGCAAGGGCAGTCGCGAACCACCCGCGCGAGCAGCCTCGACGATGTCTGCCAGATTCAGCGCAGGGCCGTCAGCGATGCGCGGCTTGACTTCAATGGCACCGTCCGCGCCGACATCGAAATAGCCTTCGCCCCAGTTGCCGATGGCGTAGGTTTGACGGGCGTCGTCAGTCGTCCAGGATGTGCTCATGGTTTCCTCCGGAAGAGTTAAGGCAACGCTGATCAAGTGGCGCAAACGTCACGACGCCTGTCTGCGCGCAGATCGTTGACGTCGCAGCGGCAGGCTTGGACGCGTAAGACAATCAGATCCGTAGGTCGGGAGCCTTAATGCCGCGGGAACCAAACGGGGCCGCGCATTGTAACCGCGCGCGCAGGTTCTGCGCGCGCGGAAAGGCAGCACCTTCATTTCGACAAACTATCTCGCGGCGTAAACAGCCTTGACGTCCTTGAGCAGCAGCGCCGAACTGTCCGGACGCGCATAGAACATGTGGCCGCCCGGGTAGTTCTTGACCTCGACTCGGGTCGGATCACCCATCGCCGGCATCTGATCGACAGCAAGGACCGAGACCATGAACGGGCAGGACAGATCATCCCAGCCGTGGGCAATCAGCACACGCAGTCGGGAATCATTGGCCACGGCCTTGCGCAACTGATTGACCGAGCCCTCTTCGGCATCGTCATCCTGATGCCACAAACGGTTCACGTCGTAGCTC
>NZ_DASSYD010000116.1:0-29938 GCF_035703485.1 Dokdonella sp.
TGCTGCCCGTTGTGGCGCAACCTGACAACAACAGCAGTGAAACAAGGGCTGGCAGAGAGCGTTTCATGGTGTTCTCCAGATGCTTTAGCGCACATGCACTTGAGTCAAACATGCACCCGTGACCCCGCATATTCAAGTTGAGGCAGCAAGGCTTCGCGAAAGAATGTCAGCGAGGTCAGTCGATAATGGTGTGCTGCGCTGAATTCTTTGCATTTCCAGGCGCATCAGCTGGCGTCGCTGTGGCTCGACCCTCGGCCAGATCGCGAACGCCGTAGCGAGGCGCGCAGCGACCTGCGGCATGATCTTGTCGACGCGACAGATCGCATCGCCTGCAAACCGATAGCCGAGGCCATCCTGGCGATGGAAGGCGAGCGGATTGCGCAGCGCAAACCCGAGCACCAGTGCATGGATCTTGTTTGGCTTGTTCCAGAGAAACGCCTCGTGCCGAGTCAGCGCATCCACCCGATGCAGCGTATCCCGATGCGGAATCGTGGCTTGTACTGAAAACCACTTGTCCATGACCGTCGTGGCAGCGGAATATTGCGCGGCAAATTCCTTGAGCCGTTGCTCCGAGCGCTGATCAGCGCCGTGAACCAGACAGATCAGCGCGGCGAGCTTGTCGCTGAGGCAGACTGCATCATCGTAGTGACTGCAAGCCAGGGCGTGGTGTTTCTCATCAGCCCGGCACAGCAAGGCCAGACAGCGATTGCGCAGGCGACGACGTGCTTGCGCCGCTGCCTGCATGCCTTCAAGCGAAGCCGGGGCCAGCGTCCGGTATCGTTCAAGCAAGGCTGACTCAAGCCTTCGCGCCATCGTCACTTCCAGTTGCGTCCGGGCCTCATGCACGGCATCCGGATCGAAGCTGCTCAACGCATCACTCAGGGTCGCTTCGTCTGCCAGGGTCAGCATCTCGGCCAGAGTGGCGGGGTCGAGATCTGGCGTATCGAAAGCGGCAAGCAAACTCGTCAACCAGGCATCACGCGCGCCACCAGCAGATGGATCACCGTCCATAGCGGCGAGGAAACAGCGTAGCGCAAGCGCATCGCCGGCCAACCACCGATTGAAACTATCGCTGTCGTGACCAACCAGCGTTGCGAGCGAACCCCAATCCTGATCTCGTGCAATTCGTACCGGCGCCGAAAACCCGCGCAGCAACGAAAGTATCGGCTTGCTCGGCACTTGCTCGAATCGAAATGTTGCGGCAAACCCATCCAGCAGCAACACGCTCTCGACAGATGTCGGCGAAACGTCTTCGCGATGCAGAGCCAATGGCTTTCCTTCATCGTCGAACAAGGCTGCTGCCAAGGGAATTGGCCGTGCCGTCGCTTGAGTCTCAGTGGCCGGCCGATGCTGGATTACGCTCAATTCGAAGCGGCGTTCAAGCGGATCGTATTTTTCGCTGACCTCCAGCATCGGTGTACCCGCCTCGGTGTACCAAACCAGCCAGGCGCTCAGATCGCACCCATTGGCGTCACCCAGTGCAGCGAGAAAGTCCTCGACCGTTACCGCCTCGCCGTCATGGCGATCGAAATACAAATCCATGCCGCGACGAAAACCGTCCTTGCCCAGATGTGTCGCCAGCATGCGTACTATTTCGGCACCCTTTTCATAGACGGTCGCCGTATAGAAGTTGTTGATCTCGGTGTAGCTGGATGGTCTGACCGGATGGGCCAACGGACCGGCATCTTCGCTGAACTGCGCGCGCCACAGGATGCGCACATCCTCGATGCGACGCAGCGTGCGCGACGCCTCGTCAGAGACGAACTCCTGCTCCCGGTAAACCGTCAGTCCCTCTTTCAGGCACAACTGGAACCAGTCACGGCAAGTGATCCGGTTACCAGTCCAGTTGTGGAAATACTCATGAGCAACCACGGCCAGCACATGGCGATAGTCGTCATCGGTCGCATGCAAGGGATCGGCCAGCAGGTATCTGGAATTGAAAATGTTGAGGCCGGTATTCTCCATCGCACCCATGGTGAAATCATCGGTGGCGACGACATGGAAAACATCGAGTTGATAGTTGCGCCCGTAATTCTGCTCATCCCAGACCATCGCCGCCTTGAGGCAGGCCATCGCATGGCGACAGCGTTCGACAACGGCGGCGTCCGCCCAGATCAGCAGACGCACGCGTCTGCCCTCTGCGGTGACGTGGACATCCTCGATCGCATCAAGTTGGCCTGCGACAAGCGCGAACAGATACGCCGGCTTCGGTTGCGGATCGACGAATCGCGCCCAGTGACGTCCATCGGCGAGCTCACCGGAGCCGGCCGGATTTCCGCCGGCAAGCAGCACCGGAAAGCGCGCGCGATCGGCGCGCAAGGTCACTTCGTAGCGAGCCAGGACATCGGGCCGATCAATCGACCAGGTGACATGGCGGAACCCTTCGGCCTCGCACTGGCTGAGCAGAAAGCCCTTCTCGGTGCCACCACTCAGGTACACGCCAAGCATCGCGCTGTTTTCGCTCGGGCGGATCCGCGAACAGGTATCGATGACAACCTTGCCGCGCATGCCGGGAATGCACAACCCACGCTCGTCGACGCAATATTCATCGAATTCAAGCAGACGTCCGTCGACTCGAAGCTCAACCAGCTCGATGTTTTCTCCGTCGAGACTCAGCTCGACATCCTCCTGCGCCGGATCCTGACTCAGGGTCAGGCACGCATGCACGGTCGTCAGTTGCGGATCGAGATCAAAGCTCAGCTTCACGGTTTCCATCCGCCAGGCAGGAACTTTGTAGTCATCAAGGTAAATAACCGGTTTGCCCATGATTTGAACGAGACTCAGGGAAAGATCAGCCTTGCATCAGATCATGCGCATCAGGTGCTGTGAAGGGCTACACCTCAATGACCGTCAACTGTATTGTTCGCACCTCGCTCGCAAACACGCCGAAATCAATGACCACCAGACCGGATGCCGTCTTGTTCACCGATATTGAAGCGGCGGCGGCCCGGGTCTCCGCCCACGCCCGGCTGACGCCCGTGCTCCAATCGCACTCGATCAATGAGCGTGCAGGTGCCGAGCTGCTGTTCAAGTGCGAGAATTTCCAGCGCGTCGGCGCCTTCAAGTTTCGCGGCGCCTGCAATGCGGTCTGGTCGCTGACCGATGCTGTGGCAGACAAAGGCGTCGTCACCCACTCCTCCGGCAATCACGGCGCGGCACTGGCACTGGCCGCGCGCACGCGCGGCATTCCCGCCCATGTAATCGTTCCGCAAGGCGCGATTCGCTCAAAGGCCGAGGCGATTAGCGACTATGGTGCAAGCGTGCATCGCTGCGCAGCAACCATTGCCGCTCGCGAGGAAACCGCCGAGCGCGTGCGCGACGAAACCGGAGCAACCCTCGTCCATCCGTACGCGAACACTGCGGTGATTGCCGGCCAGGGCACCGCCGCGAGGGAGTTGATTCTCGAAACCGGTCCGCTGGATGTGTTGATCGCGCCGGTCGGCGGTGGCGGCCTGATCTGTGGCACGGCGATCTGCGCCGCCGCACTCGCCCCGCAATGCAAGGTGATCGGTGCCGAGCCTTCAGGGGCTGCCGATACCTTCGAATCACTGCAGCGCGGGCAACGGGTCGGACCGTTCACCCCCGATACGATTTGCGATGGATTGCGCACCCTCGTCGGCGAGATCAATTTCTCGATGATCCGAGAGCACGGAGTCGAGGTGCTGACCGTCGATGATGAAGCCACGATCGCTGCGATGCGCCTGATCTGGCAACGCATGAAGATCATCGTCGAGCCCTCGGCGGCAATCGTTCTGGCCGTTGCCATCCAGTATCGCGAGCGTTTTGCAGGCATGCGCGTCGGCCTGATCCTGACCGGTGGCAACGTCGATCTGGACGCCTTGCCATGGCAGGAACCGATTTCCGGACACATGGCATGAGCACGAAATCATCGAAGACCCACACTCCGACCCGATCCAAAAGCCAGGTCGAGCTCGCCGACGATGGAAAGTCGCGTTGCGACTGGGCCATCGGCAAGTCGGTCGATCTGGCCTATCGCCGCTATCACGACGAGGAATGGGGCGTGCCCGTGCATGACGATCAGCGCCTGTTCGAATTCATCGTGCTTGAAGGGGCCCAGGCCGGCCTGAGCTGGCGCACTGTGCTTGGCAAACGCGATGCGTATCGCCGCGCCTTTCACGGGTTCGAGATCGCAAAGGTGGCGGCGATGTCCGATGCGCAGCTGGAAAAGCTGCTGCTCGATCCAGGTCTGATTCGCAATCGCCTGAAGATATTTTCCGCGCGCAACAATGCGCGTGCGGTACTGGCGATCATCGAGGAATTCGGCAGCCTCGATGCCTGGCTGTGGTCGTTCGTCGATGGCAAACCGCTGCTCAATCAATGGACCTCACAGGCCGAAGTCCCGGCCACCAGCGGTATTTCCGACGCCTTGAGCAAAGCCTTGCACAAGCGCGGCCTGCGCTTTGTCGGATCGACCATCATCTACGCCTTCATGCAGGCAACCGGCATGGTCAATGACCATCTGACAACCTGCTTCTGCCACCCCTTGAACCACAAAGGAAAATCTCTCGCATGATTGTTACCGATGCCCAGGCGTTTCTCGACGCAGTCGCTTCGCGGCCAGCCGGGCCACAACTGCCGGCCACTGCAAAGGCGGCATTCCTGGTCAGCCCGATCGAGTTTTCCCTGGCCGCAGAGTCCGCCAGTGACAACCGCTACATGGATCTCGATCGCAAACCCGATGCCTTGCATGCCCTCGCCGAGCACGCGGAACTGGCTCGACGCCTCAGTGAAGATGTTCCGCTGGTGACGTTCCCCGGCGACCCCAAGGCAAGCGACGGGGTGTTTCCGAACAACGCCTTTGCGACCACACCGGGGCGCTTGATCATCGGCCGCATGCGCCATGCCGTGCGCCAGCGCGAAACCGCGCGCGCCGACATCCGCAACTGGCTGGGAACCCTGCAGGATCGCGAGGTCATCGATTTGTCGGGTCGTGAACTGGTCGCCGAATTGACCGGCGCGCTGGTCATCGATCGATCGCGTGGCATCGGCTATTGCGGCCTTTCCGAGCGCTGCGACATGGCCGGTGCGCGGGCCATGCACGAAGCGTTCGGCCTGCGTCTGAGCTATTGTTTCGAGCTCGCCGAGGGCGAATACCATACCAACGTTGTCCTCGCCATTCTCGCCGGCCGGGCCGCGATCATCGCCGAGTCGGGATTTCGTGACAGCGCCGCAGCCAGGGCTATTGCCTCGCTCTATGCGCCGAACATCGTCAGCATCAGCGATGCGCAGAAACAGGCATTTGCCGCCAATGCGATCAGTCTGTCGAGCGGCCGGGTCTGGATGAGCGCGCGCGCTGCCTCCAGTCTTTCAGCGGAGCAGATCGAGATCCTCGAGCGCAGCGGCTTCGTCGTCGGCAGCGTCGAACTGGCCGAAATCGAGAAGGCCGGGGGCAGCTTGCGATGCTGTGTCGGAGAAATATTTTGAGCCAATCGACGATAGCTTCGTAGCCCGCAGCTACGCCTCAACCCCAAGTTCAGCGGGAATTCAATACACGCCGTCGAGACTGCACAGGTCGCGGACCCTTGAGCGGCCACTTTCGAACACTTGATTTCAGCAATGATTGCAAATTCAGGACGAGTCCGTTTTTCCGCGCTGGCAATGGCGGTTGCGATCATGTCGCTGAGTTCTTTCGTCTACGCGAAGGAGATTACGGTTCAACAAGCGGTAGAACAGGTGCAGCGTGAAACCGATGCCAAGGTGCTTAGTGTTCAGACCTTGCGCATCGGCAAGCGAAAGATTTTCCGCATCAAGATACTAACGCCGAGTGGCCAGGTTCGCGTTCTGGAAATCAAGGCAGACCAATAACAGGAGATTGCAATGCGTGTACTACTGGTGGAAGACGAAGCTCCGCTGCGCGAAACCCTTGCGGCTCGCCTCAAGCGCGACGGCTTTGCAGTGGATGCAGCCGGCGATGGCGAGGAAGGACTTTTCCTTGGTCGCGAAGTACCGTTCGATATCGCCATTATCGATCTCGGTCTTCCGAAATTGTCCGGCATGGATCTGGTCAAGCAATTGCGCGAAGACGGCCAGACTTATCCGATCCTGATCCTGACTGCGCGCTCATCCTGGCAGGACAAGGTTCAGGGGCTGAAGTACGGAGCCGACGACTATCTGGTCAAGCCATTCCATGTCGAGGAATTGCTGGCCCGCATCAATGCCCTGGTGCGGCGCGCGAGTGGCTGGTCACGGCCGCTGCTCGAATGCGGCCCGATTGCCCTCGACACGACCGCGCAAACCGTCAGTGCCAACGGCAACCCCGTCGATCTGACCAGCTACGAGTACAAGGTTCTCGAATACTTGATGATGCACGCCGGTGAACTCGTCTCGAAGGCTGACCTGACCGAGCACATCTACCAGCAGGATTTCGATCGCGACTCGAATGTGCTGGAGGTCTTCATCGGTCGCCTGCGCCGCAAACTTGATCCGGAAAGCACGATCAAGCCGATCGAGACAGTGCGAGGACGCGGCTATCGTTTCGCACTCGAACGCACCGACAATGGCGCCGAGGAACCTGAAACAGCACCGGCGACCACATAACGCCAGGCATTTCGATGGTCCGCCCGCTTTCCCTGCAGACGCGCTCGCTTGCGGCGGCGGGCATTGCGTTGGCAGCATTTCTCGGCCTCGCGTTTTTCGCCCTTGACCAGGCGTTTTTCGATGCCGCGATGAGTTCGCAGCGAGATCGCCTGCAGGGCTATCTGCACGCTTACCTGGCCGGCGCGGATACCAACCGCGCCGGCAATCTGATTCCTCCCGAGGTCGGCCCGGATCCGCGCTTTGATCGCCCCGGCTCCGGCCTCTACGCGAGCATCGTCGGCGACCACGTGCGCAACGCCAAGGAACGCCAATGGCGCTCTCCATCCGCACTTGGTCTCGACCTGCCGCTCAACAGCGAACTCGAACAAGGTTCCAGCGAATTTCGCGGGCCCGTGCACACCAATCACGGCAATCTGTTCGTACTTTCGCAAGGCGTCACCTGGAGTGTCGCCAACCGGACCGAACTCCACCTCACCGTCAACATCGCCGAAGATGGCAGCGCCGTGCAGAATCAGGTCAAGGCCTTTCGGCGCACCTTGCTGACCTGGCTTGGCGGGCTTGGCGTCTTGCTCCTGTTGTTGCTGCTGGCCGTCTTGCGCTGGAGCATGGCGCCACTGCGCAAGGTCGCCGCCGATCTGAGTCGCGTGGAACGCGGTGCCTCCGAACATCTCGGCGACCGCTATCCGACCGAGTTGTCCGGCCTCGCCACCAACCTCAACACCTTCATCGATTCGGAGCGTGATCGACTTAAACGCTATCGCAACACGTTGGCCGATCTTGCCCACAGTCTGAAAACTCCATTGGCAGTGATGCGTACCCAGCTCGAAGCCGAAACCGACGAAAAGCAGTTGCGCTGGACCGTCCTTGAGCAAGTGGGACGGATGGACGAAATTGTCGCCTACCAGTTGTCGCGCGCAGCCACCTCCGGACGCCAGACCTTCGCTGCGCCATTGCCCTTGGAACCCTATGCCGAGGAAATCGTGCGCAGCCTGGAAAAGGTCTATGCGGCCAAGCACGTGCTGTGCGAATTCGAGATCGATCCGGAAACCCGCTTTCGCGGCGATCAGGGCGATCTCATGGAACTGCTCGGCAATGTTCTCGAAAACGCCTTCAAGTGGGCCAGACACAAGGTTCTTTTCAGCGCATCTCCGGTGCCCGGCGCTGGAAGCCGTTTCGGCGGACTTGACCTGATCATCGAAGACGATGGCCCCGGCATTCCCGAAGATCGCGTTGAACATCTGCTCCAGCGCGGAGTCCGCGGGGATGAGCGCGTGCAAGGCCACGGCATCGGCCTGTCGATCGTCCAGGACATCATCAAGGCCTACAAGGGCAGCCTCAAGGTCTCACGGTCGCCGACCCTCGGCGGCGCCCGCTTCGAACTGCGTCTGCTCGGCGATTGACGCTTTCCTTCAACCTGCCGCCAGCGTTTCGACCTCAGCCATCAAACGCGTCGTGATCTGTTCGCGACTGTAATTCTTCAGCACGTAGTTTCGCGCGTTGTCGCCTTCCAGCGCACGCCGCTTCCCGCTCATCGCGAGCATCTTGCCGATCGACCCGATGAATTCATTCTGATCAGCATAGATCAACCCGCTGGCGCTGGATTTGACGTGATCAACCAGTACCTCGCAGCGACCATTGACGATGACCGGCGTGCGCTGCGCCATGGCTTCAAGCAACACGATGCTGAGGCTCTCGTAAGGCGAAGGCTGGACAAAGGCGACGGCACCGGCCATCAGCTCGAACTTGCGTTGCTCCTCGACAAAACCGAGGTAGCGAACATCCTTGCGCTTGCCGACACCGAGGACATCGTTGCCGGTCAGGACCAGTTGCAAGTCCGATTCCGGATGCGCGGCCTTGTAGGCCTCGAATCCCTCGAGCAATTGCGCACAACCTTTGCTGACATCGATGCGACCGCAATAAAGCAGGTACGGCCTGGCTTCCATGGCCGCCGAGACAAGGTCCGTGGCAACCGTCATCGAAACGACATGGCCTGAATCGAGGTTCCAGATGCGCGCACCCAGACGCCGTTCGGCCTCTGCATTCCACAATACGCGCGGTGCCGTGCGGGCCATGCGCCCGAAGGTTTTCAGATACGCCGGCGGCTCGTCATGCAGTGCCGGGATCAAGGCCCAGCGCCGATGGGAAAGCGCGCGGCTTCCATCAAGCGTGGTGGGATACAGATAAGGCAGAAAGAAAATGGCCGCGTAGTCATCTTCATGTATTGCAAGCCAGGTACTCAAATCCGGGCAATTCGGCCCTTGGGCGCGAATGAACTCTTCTTCGAGCGCCTCCGGCCAGCAGTAGCGCCGGTCGGGCGCATTTGCTTCGGAGCGTTTGAACGCATCGAGCATGTTCCGATGCAAGGCGTGGAAATAGGCGGTACGACCCCGCGCCACATGAAAGCGCCGAATGGTGATGCCATCCCGCTCTTCGACCCCGGCCTTGAGATCATTGTCCCAGCGCATGTAGTCGAATGCCGTCGAGGTCAGAATCTCGACCTTGTAGGCGCTCGACAACAGCTGGGCATATTGCCAGGCCAGCGCTTCGGCACCACCGACCAGACGTTCGTGACAGCGCGGCACGACGATGGCGATTCGTGAACTCAAAGGACTGGCTCCAGATAGCCGAGAAATCGTTTGCGCAGCACTTCGTTGGCGAAATTCTCCTGGTAGCGACGACGTCCGCATTCGAGCAGATCGGCACGCATCTGATCATCGCCAAACAGGCGTGCCGCACTCGCCGCATAGAGCCAGGGGTCCTGCTCATCCCAGGCGATACCGGCATCGCCAAGTGTTTCCGGAACCGCGCTCGATGCATGGGCCACGATCGGCGTCGCCAAAGCCATCGATTCGATCAGCGGCACGCAGAATCCTTCGTGTTCGCTCATGAGCATGAAGACATGGCTGCTGATGTACGCCGCCTTGAGCTGAGCCTCGCTGGCCGCATCGATCCACAGCACCTGATCGGCAAGACCAAGCGCATCGATGCGCTGGCGGATCGAATCCGTATAGGTTTGCAGGCGCGCATCAATCTTGCCGACGAGCAGCAATCGCGCCGGCTCCGCATAACCTCGCACATACGCCGAAAACGCATCGATCAGGTTCAGATGACCCTTGTTCGGCGCCACTCGTCCAACCATGAGAAAGTTTTTCGCCCCATCGGTCAGGGCATCGACCAATGACGTATCCGCTTCCGCGGCGACAAGCTCCTCGACGCGGTGGAATGGTGGAAGAATCCCGCTATGGAGTTTCGTTTTGCAGACTTCGACGAGCTCGGCGAGGTTGTAGGCGGAATCGCCGAGATACAACTCGCAGCCGAGGTTGGCGACCGTTGCCAGCTCGCGCCGACCCTTTTCGCAGCCACCGTGATATTCCGCGGAATAAGGTTCGAAAAATCGTGAAGGCGTGATGTTGTGGTACTTGATGACACGATAACCGCGACAGCGCTTGAGCAACTCCACAGCCGCCGGCCAACCGGTGGAAAAATGATAAATGACAAGATCATTCGGGCCGCCGGCAAACGCATTCAATTCCTCGGCGGGCCAGGTCTTGCGGCGCACGCCCGTCGACGAGTTGCAGAAGATGCGGGTATCCAGACCCGATTCATCAAGGATCGCCGCCATCGCAAGAGCGTCAGCACCGACCGCATCCTTGCTCGTCAGTACGGGTATCAATATGGCTACCTTCATGCGCGATCGTTTCCTGCATTCGAGGCGACAACGCAATGCATGCCATCACTCGACGAATGTCGTTTGATATCGACGAATCCGGAAACCTCCAACGCATGCTCGATCAGGTCTGCATCGGCGTGTACGTTGGCATGTCCTTCGAGACGATTGATGATCGATCCATGTTCCTGGGCAAACCCGATCAGCAATCGCGCATGCGGACGCAACACGCGACGCAGGATCTCCAGCAACGCCAGCGTCGGAACGCTGCGCAGGAGTGGCGCGATATCGAGAATGCTCACAGCGTCGAGCGAATGATCGGCAATGCGCGCGAGCACGCTGGAAGGATCGGCAATGGCCATCTTGATGCCGACTTCGCCAGCTCGCTGGCCTGCGCGGTTGCTGGCGTCGACACCGGTGATGCTGAGATTGCACGCAGTCAGCGATTGCAGCCAATCGAGACCACTGCCGATATCAAGGACCTTGGCCTGATCGGGCAAGTCATCCGCAAACAGCTGCGTCCATTGTTCGACACGGGAAGCGCGGCTCTTGTCGGAAGCCAGCATGCGCGTACTCACGTCGATATTCAGTCCGTCCCGGCGACGCATCTGATCCGCTTCGGCTACTTCCATTTCCGACAAATTTTGCCGCAACGATGCTTGCCAGTGGTTCAAGCTCATGAGCAGATGACGCAGGTCGCGAATCTCGTTGAACGCCTGACTCAGCTCCGCATGTACCGGTACGAAGCGTTCACTGGTCTGTTGCAATTGGGCGACCAGGCCACTGTGCTCACCTTCAAGCCGGTCGATTTCCTCATGCAGCGCTGCGTTCTCGGCGACCTGGATACCAAGCGCCTGCCTGAGTTCGATATTGCGTGCCGCGTGATACGCATCCGCGCCACGTTGATGGCGCAGAATTCGGGGCAGGCCTGCGATGCACATCAGCAATTCGACCGCATAGCCAAGCAGCGGGATCGCCGTCGCCTTGGCCAACAAATAGCGTGGCAACAACCACGGAACGCGCACGCCTATCTCGCGGCCTTCGGCAGAGAAGCGCAGATTGCCGAGAATCTCGATCTTGCTGCGCCCTCGTTCCAGCAATCGGATCTGCGCCCGGTGTCCGGAGGAATCGGGCGATCTTCGCAGCAGGGCAAAATAGGCCTGTTCGATAAAGTCGGTGTAATGCTGCCTGGAAAGCTCTTCGATCGTGTAGTGGTTACGTCGCTCGGCGAGAATGGCGAGTGTGATCGGCGAAGTCACGCCGGACCGCAATTCGCCCTGGGCCGCGCGCGCGCGCGCCTGCTCGGCATCGGCACGAATCTCTTGCTTGATCCGCTGAAGCGGATTGTCTGCAACTGCTGAATTCACGGAGATCGACTGGCTGGGCTTGTGGCGTGGATGGCAGGTCCGGATGAGGCAACAGGCGCATCCGCCGTGCGTTCCCCACGGCCGACCGCCAGCGGCATGATGCCATAGGCACGCGCTGTCGAAATGTCGATAAGTGCGTAGTCCGGACGATGCTTGCCATCGAGTCTGGAGCGCGCCCGTTGATAGCGTTCGCGACCGGCACTTCGCGCCGCATCGAAACCTGTCTCGGCGCGGCGCCGAATCTGAGTAACAGTTTCGACCACGCCAGCGCTTGGTCGACGGAAGCCGAGCAAGGTCGTTTCAAGAAATTCCGCCTGATGTCGATCATCGTCGACATAGAAGCCGACAAAGGCATGCCCGGGCACCAGCACCAGCAGGCTCCCAATACCGAGACGTTCCAGCGCCGAGGCAATCAGTACGCTGCCATCCAGACAATTGGCCACGCGCTGGTTCCAGATGCTCGAAAGCAGGCGCACGCGCTGGCTATAGATGACCGGTCCCTGGCTCAAGCCGGCCCCCTCATCGGCGTAGCGCAGTCCACGTTGCTCCAGGGCAACCCACAACAGCCGGGCCAGACGCATGCGCGCGGCACGATCCAGCGATGCCGCAGCAATTGCACCGGGTTCAATACCGGCCAGATCAAGCAGATCGTCGATGATTGGATCCTGCGGATCCACCCAGGCGGCGAAGGCCCAGCCAAGATCGATCCGCGCTTTGCCTTCGCGGACGAAATAGAGAGCCTCATCGAGCGGATGGACACGCACTTCGAAGTGACGCTCGATCGTCTCCATGCCGCGGGCGACGAGTCGAACCTTGATCGTCTGACGTCGAGGCTCCTTCAAACCCAGCAAGGCGGCAGCATCCCAGTCCAGGCGAGGTCGCAGTACGGTATCGGCGGTGATGTGGCGACTGATCAAGGTCGGCTTGCGCAAGCCCGGCGTCGACACGCTCAGCTGAATATCCCGCGGCTCACGTACACCGCGAAGCTGGATGCGCAGCAGGCCGCTGCCCTGATCCTGCTCGATCGAATCGGCGGCAAGCTGCGAGAGCTCCAACGCCGGAAACAGTTCGCCAGCCGGGGTGGTTTCAAGGTCCACGCTCACGGCCATTGCCGGCATGCTCGCCAGCCAGCAGACGAGGGCAACGCAGAAATGCCACGCACGGAATCGGGACCACCGGCCGGGATCGGGCATTCTCGCAGGTTTTCGGGTTGCCATGTCATGCATGGCGCGACTATCGTTGCCTGATCCGCTTCTGTCCAGTCACAACGCTGCATCGAGGCGGAATCCCTGTCCCCATTGGAATCACCATGCGCATTGTCATTCTGAGCCTTCTGCTGCCGCTGCTTCTGGTTGCCTGCAACCAGCCTTCGCCTGATCAAACCACGGCCTCGCCCGCGTCTGAAGCGCCAGCCGAACCGGCACAAACCGCACCCGTGGCTGCATCGCCACCTGAAGCAGTTGCCGTGAAAGCGCCGGAAGGCGATTGCGGCGACCAGTCTGCGCTGGCTGCAGAAGATCGCCTGGCAAATACACCGAAATGGTCGCTGGCCAGCGAGCAGGACAATTTCGGCTTCGATGTCTTCCGTGGTGATACTGAAAACGGCGAGTTCACCAAGTTGAACAAGGATCCGATCCTCGGTGCCGGCACCACTGATGAAACGCAGAAGTATTCCTGGCGCGATGACACCATCGATCCGTGCAAGGACTACTGGTACTACGTCGAATCGATCAGCACCGCGGGTGTCCACGAAAAGATGACACCCACGTTCAAGGCACCGGCGAAGCGCTCGCCCCGCTCCGAACCTGCGCAGCAGTAATCAGGCGCAACGGTCGTTGTCGCCTGTCGAGGCCAGCACAACCGGCTGGCGATGACGAACATGGACTCCATGAAAGCCGATCTCCAGCCAGGCCGATGCTTGCACCGCGCCTGGCCCTGGCTGGCCGTTGCGGTGTGGCTGTTGCTCAATGCCGCCCTGCTCTGGATCTACTACCAGCCGAACCAGAAACTGCTGGTTGGCGACGAGTTCGACTACAACCAGCGCGCATTGGCCCTGCTCGCCGGACAAGCCGTGCCGGAACTGTTTATCTGGCCACCCGGCCAGACCTGGCTCATCGCCGCCATCTATGCGCTGTTCGGCAGCCATGTGCTGGCGGTGCAGATCGTCCAGATCGGCTTGCTCGCGGTCTGTGCTGCGCTGCTGGTTCGACTCTGGGAAACCCTGGACACCCGCCTGGCAGCATTGCTGGCCGGGACGATTTTTCTGCTCAATCCGGCGACTCTGGCCTACGCCCATTGGCTATGGCCTGAAGTTCCCTTTCTGTTCTGCCTGCTCGGCGCATTGAGTTTGCTGCTGACCTTCGACGCGCGCCCGCACCTGCGTGCCTTGCTGGCCGGCCTCTTGATCGGTTTTTCGTTGCTGCTGAAAAGCCTGCTCGGCGGGCTTTGGCCGCTGTTCTTCGTGTGTTTCGTGTCGCGCAAGCAAGGTCGCTTCTCGGTTGCCTGGCTGTCGGCGGCAGCGTTTGCCGGCGGTCTGCTGATGGCGACGTTTCCGGCACTTTGGAAGGGCTATGTCGAGACTGGTCGGCCCCTGATCGCAGACAGTTCGGTGTACAACCTGCACGTCGGCATCCTCGACAGCAGTCGCAGTGACTATATCGACGAGGCGGGTCTGCCTGCATTGACCGCCTTCATCGAGAGCGCGGAAACACCGCAGCAACGCAATGCCATTGCTCTCGACAAAGTCCGTGCGCTGGTTGCTGAACGCGGCTTCTTCAACATCCTCGGCGAGCAACTCGGCAGCCAGTATTTCCGCCTGTTCAATGCCAAGACCCTGCTTGCCTCGCAATTGCCCGGGCCGCGTTGCGCAGGCTATCTCGGCGCCTACGGTGCCAGTTCCCTGAACGCACCACTGGCCTGGCTGGCGGCGGCCTGCCATAGCGCGCTGCTCGTCCTCTGTGCCTTCGGGCTCGTCTTGTGGCGACGCTGGCGCAGGCCGTTCGCCGCATTCTGTGCGATCTACCTTGGCTATCAGCTGAGCTTGTTTCTTGGCCTGCACATCATGGAACGCTATTTTTTCCAGATGCAGCCGCTACTGTGCGGATTCGCCGGCAGCTTTGTCGCTGCACTGATCCAGCGAGATGACTCGCCATCGGCACTGTCATTCACGCGCTGGCGTTTGCTGGTCGGAAGCCTGCTTGCTGCATTGCTGCTCGGCCTCGCCTGGCTGGGGCCGGTGCTGGATGGCCCTTGCCGCTGAACGGAGTCCGCACCGAGACTCGATAGCCTCGCCGATCCGGTATCCTCAACGCCCCTCGCAAACTACTCCACCATGCGCCAGAACCTAGTCGAACTGATTCGCTTCAGCACCTATGCCGAGCTGCGCGCCGAGCGTTCGCGCAGCTACCTTGGCCTGATCTGGTGGGTCGCCGAACCGGCCATGATGATGGTCGCATTCTGGCTCGTCTTCGATGTAATCCTGAAAACGGGCGGACCGGATTATCTGCCGTTCTTGCTGGTCGGCCTGACCCTCTGGCAATGGATGAAATCCTGCATCACCCATGGCGGTTATGCGATCTGGGGCAACCTCGGCCTGATTCGTCAGGTACACCTGCCGGTCCTGGTGTTTCCGCTGGTCCAGATGTTCGCCGACACGATCAAGTTCTTCTACATATTCGGCTTGCTTCTGGTTGTGCTCTGGATCGCCGGATTCGAGCCGAACATGACCTATTTCGCCTTGCCAGCCGTGTTTGTCGCGACCCTGCTGTTTTCGGCTGGCGTCGGCTTTCTGATGGCGGCGGTGATCCCGTTGATTCCCGATCTGCGCTTCGTCATCGAGCAAATCCTGACCGCGGTCATGTTTCTCTCCGGCGTGGTCTTTGCGCTGGATGACATCCCGGAGAAACTGAAGCCGTGGTTCGAGCTGAACCCGGTTGTGACCCTGCTCGATGCAACACGAGGCATTCTCATGCACGCGCAATGGCCAAACTGGCTGGCCTTGCTCAAGGTCAGCCTCATTTCGATGGTCATTTGCGCCATCGGTATCGGCGTGGTCTTGCGGCTGGCTCCGCGTTATCCGAAGCTGGCGGCGTGATGGAACAGCCACTGATCGAACTCGAGCATGTCGGCGTTGCCTTCAGCGCGCAGCGGCGCGTCGGCAGCGGCAAGTTCTGGGCGCTTGAAGATGTCAGCCTGCGCCTGCACGAAGGTGAGCGTCTCGGCATTATCGGCCGCAATGGCGCGGGCAAGAGCACCTTGCTGCGCGTGATCGCGGGCATTCTGCGGCCGGATCGCGGACACATGCGCAGGCGCACCGTTTCCTGCCAGTTGTTGTCGCTGGCGGTCGGTTTCACGCCTTATCTCTCCGGGCGTGACAACGCGATTCTTTCCGGCCTGATGATCGGCCTGCGCCAGCGCGACATCGTTTCACGCCTGCCAGCGATCCAGGAATTTTCCGAACTGGGTGATTTTTTCGATCAGCCCATCGCGACCTATTCCTCCGGCATGCTCATGCGCCTCGGATTTTCAGTTGCCATGCAGGCCGAGCCCGATGTGCTGCTGATCGATGAAGTGCTGTCGGTCGGCGATGCCGAATTCCAGGAGAAATCCGGCAGCGCATTGCGCGAACGCATGCGCCAGGGCCACACGGTCGTTCTCGTCAGCCATGATGAAACCCAGGTGGCGACACTGTGTGATCGCCTGCTCTGGGTCGAACATGGCAAGAACGTCTGCGAAGGTGATCGCGACAAAGTCTTCGCGGCCTATCATCAGCAACTCGATCTCGGCGCAGAAGTGTCGTGACCCGCGACGAAATCCATGCGCTGCTCGCACTCGCTCGACGTCTGCAAACGACACCGAGGCGGATACTTGTCCGTGCCGCTCAAGCGACTGGAAATGAAAAAATCGATGCGCACGAAGCCCTGCTTCAACTCAGACAAATCGGCACGCGCCACTCAGCGCTCGCCGACGATTGCTGCAGCCTGCTGCTGACGCCGGTCGCAAGCTACGCCAAATCGCCACTGGGCAGCGCTCTCGACTTGACCTGGCAAGGCATCCACCAGGCTCGCGAATAATGCGCGGCGCGGCACTCATCATTCTTGCCTGGAATCAGTGGGAACTGACCCGGCGCTGTCTGCATGGCTTGCTCGCGCAAACACTCGACGAGGCCGAGATCATCGTCGTCGACAATGGCTCGGAAGACGACACGCCCACGGCATTGCAAGCCTACGCGGATCGCGTTCGCCTCGTGCGTCTGCCGGAGAACCTGGGCTTCGTGCGCGGCATGAATGCCGGCATCGCGGCGGCCCGCCCGGACGACGACGTTGTCCTCCTCAACAACGATCTGATTTTCACCCAGGATGACTGGCTGGCTCGCCTGCGCGATGCCGCCTACGCGGCAGCCGATCACGGCATCGTCGGTTGCCGAATGCTTGGGCCCGAACCGGGTCAGCGACTGTTTCACCTGGGCGGCTTTATCGAGCCGGAATCGCTGTGGGGCCAGCAGACTGAATCCGGCCAGCAGGAGATCGACGTCGGCCAATTTCCCGGCACCCGTCGCGTCCAGGGAATCGCCTTCGCACTGGCCTATATTCGCCGCGATTGCCTGGACCGAATCGGAGGTCTCGACGAGATTTTCCACAGCTACTTCGAGGATACCGACTACTGCCTGCGTGCCGCTGATGCCGGCATTGCCAGCGTCCTCGCCGGTGCGGTCACGCTGCGCCACGATCAGCACGGCTCGACCAAAGACGATGGCGGATTTCGCGAGCGCCTGTGGAAGGACAGCCGCGAGAAGTTTGCCGGGCGCTGGCAACAACGCCTGATCAACCGCTATCGCGGCAACGTGCTCTGGCAAGGCCTGAGTCGTTCGCCGCTCGCTTACGCGCAGTTGAGCCACGATCTGCTCTGGCGTCTCGACGCACGTGAATTGCGCATGGCCTACTCGGCCGCCGTGCCCGAACTCCTTGACGATGGCGACTTCAGGCTAAGCCTGGCCTCGCGGCGCACGTTTCCAGCCGTACCCGAAGTCGCCCTGGTTTGCGCGCCGGGGCAATCGCAGATCCCTGCACGCGGGCGCCATCGCGTCGGTCTGGTCTTTTCCGAGTGGCAACAACCGCCGCCGACATGGGCCGGGTACTACAACGACTTCGATCTCCTGCTCGCCCCCGATACCTTCCAGGCCGAAGGCTTGCGAGCCATCGGCGTGCGCACGCCGATCGAGATTTTCCCGCTCGGTGTCGATCGTGAATACTGCTACCCGCAGCTCGCCGCAACCATCCGGCCCGGGCAGGAATTCGTCTTCATGAGCGTCGTCGAATCGATCGATCGGGATGCTCCCGAACTGATCGTCGAGGCATTCCAGCGCAGTTTTCGCATCGACGAAGGCGTCGTCCTGATCATCTACATCCAGCCGGGCAACGACGAAAACGCGATCCGCAAACGTCTTGAAATCCTGCTCGCCAAACACCGTGGCGCAAGCGTGCGCATCATCTACGGATGGGGCTTTCCGGTCAGCGAACGGACTTTGCTTTTCAGTTCGGCGGATGCCTATGTCAGTGCTCGCCGCGGCGGCGGCTGGGACCCGCTGGTACGCAGCGCCAGCGCCTGCGGCCGCATCGTGATCGCGCCGGCCTTCGGCAGCCAGCAGCAGTTGATTCGCGAGCATGGCTTGTCCGTGGATCTGCGTGGCACGATCGAGGATCCATCCGAACCGGGATGCTGGTGGGCGGATCCTGATCCGGATGCCCTCGCCTGGCGCATACGCGATGTCTTCAAGCGGCGTGACGAACTGGCCAGCGCCGCGCGTTCGCAGAGGCGCGATCTCGATGAGAACGATCTGGATCGAAGCGCGGATCGCCTCGTCGAAATGCTCGAACGCGGCAATACCTTGCGTGCACCGCGAGTCCTCGCAGCGCCACATCAACCGCGTCTCCTTGCACGTCCTCCGAGTGGTCAGATCGTCGTCCTCGGCATGCATCGCTCCGGCACGTCGAGTGTTGGCGGATTGCTCAAGCTGTTCGGTGCCTGGCCCGGCGCCGATGAGTTGCTATTGCGTGGCGCCGACAACCCACGCGGGCATTTCGAACACGGCGAAATCCACATGGCCTGTCTGCGCCGCCTGCAGGCCGCCGGCGGCGACTGGAAGTCTCCCGTCCTGGATTCACCTGCGGCCGCAATCGATGCATTTCGTCGCGAGATCGCCGCCGTGCTCGAAACACTCGAACCGAAGCGGCCGTGGTTCATCAAGGAACCGCGCCTGTGTCTGCTCGTACGCGAACTGCTGCCATTGCTGACCCGGCCGCTGTTCATCCACGTGGTTCGCGATCCACGTGAAGTGGCCGCTTCACTGCAACGTCGTGACGGCATGTCCGCCGAGCAGGCGCTCGCTCTTTGGGAACTTTACACAAACGAAGCATTCGGCGGAAGCGCGGGGTGGAACCGGATTCTGGTCGACTACAACGCCTTGATCGACGATCCCGTTGCCACGGCCAATGCTTTCTACGACGCACTCGAAAGCGAAGGAATTCAGGGGCTGACACGCCCCGACGCAGCGTCCATTGTCGAATGGATAGACGCTGCCGGTACAACGACCGATCTCGATCGCTTTCCACTCACTCCTTCGCAGCAGACTCTCCTCGACAACATCGGCAACGGCAGTATTTGCGGTTGAATTTCCTAGCGGCATGGTCGAAGACAGGGATTGGGGAGACGATCCGATCGAGCGCGAAACTGAATGACACTCCGTGGAGGCTCATCCTCGCAACGATCGCCGGGATGACGAAACGCAAGAATTCATTGCTTGCTGAGAATCATTCGGCGCAAAACCGATTTAGAAACGACGTCGTGAGATGTCTGTTTGATACCCGCCTCACGAACAACGTGACAGACGGCATGAGTAGCGTCACCATTCCTGACGAACAACCATTCCGTCACGGTTCGGAATGGCAGACTGTCTCAATCTGGCAATTCACCCATAGCGGTCCTGTCGTGACGCTCGCCACGATCTGCAACCTGCGAAAGGCTACAATCCGGAACGGATCAGGATAGGCGAAGGTGGTTGAAGCAATAGGTGCCTGGTACAGCAAGAATCCCGATCCTCACGTCTGGCTGCGCGCGATCCTGTTGCTTTTCGTCTTGATGCTAGTTGGCGCACTGGCTGCGCACGCCAGCGAAACGCCTTCGCCACCCGCACTGCATGATTATGCGGTTGAGCGCTGGACGACCGTTGAGGGATTGCCGCACAACTCGATTCGCGGCATCGCCCAGACGCCGGAGGGTCATCTCTGGTTTGGCACCTGGGAGGGGCTGGTCAGCTACAACGGGCTCGAATTCGTCGTTCTTGATCGTGCCAGCAAGCCGGGCCTGCTCGACAATGGCATTGGTGCCCTGTATCGGGATCGCAAGGGTGAGCTGTGGATCAGCGACTCACGCGGCAATGTCGGCCATCGCGATGCCGACGGCATATTGAGCTTCTCGCCGCGCCCCGCCGAGCTCCCAAAGGTGCTGATTCAAGCCATGACCATGGACCGCAAAGGGACGCTGTGGCTGCTTTACGAAAGCAAGGGCCTCGGTAGCCTGGATGCCGACGGCAACTTCCACTCCGAGCCGCCCGCGCCGGATTCGCCGCTGCGCATGGCCAACCGGCGCATGGTCGTCGACCGGCATGACCGACTCTGGATCGGCAGTTTCGGCGGCCTGCTCTATCGGGACATCGATGGCGACGACGTGACCCGGCACGTTGGCGCGGATTTCGGCCTGCCGGAGGGCCTGGCCTGGCCGTATGTGGCAGCCGATGGGCAGCTCTGGATTGCCGCCGGCGACAGCTTGTATCGAATGGAACAAGGTCGCCCTGTCTTCAAGCATCGCGTGCCGGACAAGGGGCGTCTGACTGCAATGCTGGAAGATCGCAAGGGACAACTCTGGCTGGGCACCGAGAACCAGGGATTGTTCCGTCTCACCGATCACTTCGGCCTTGAGCGCATGGCCGACAATCTGAATCTGCCGGGAGGCAGGATTACCGATATTTTCGAAGATGCCGAGGACAGCGTCTGGGTCGGTGCCAACGGTGGACTGTTTCGTTTGCGTGAAACCCTGTTCCGCAATGTCACGATGCGCGATGGCTTGAGCGGCAACTACATCCGTGCGGTCATGGAGGATACGCGTGGACAGCTCTGGATTGCCTCGTCAGGAGGCCTCGATCGAATGGATACCGATGGCTCCTTGCATGCAATCCATTTGCCGACCACCAGTGGCAATCCGACATCCGTATTGAGTCTCGCCGAAGATCATCAAGGTCGACTCTGGATCGGCACCTATGTCGATGGCCTGTATCGACTGGACCCGAATGGAAAGATCCAGCACTTCGATGAACGGGTCGGACTGCCGGCCGGCAATATTCGTGCAATTGCAATTGATTCCGATGATGTCGCATGGCTGGCCACGCAACGTGGCGTGGCCAGCCTGCGCGATGGTCAGGTACAACGGGTCAAGGGCGAAAATGCGCCGAGCGGATTGACCACCGCACTCGACAGCCAACCCGGCGAACTGTGGATCGGCACCATCGAAGGCGCACGCGTGCTGCGCGGAGATCAGATCCAGCGCATCGACCTCGATGCTCTTGGCGGCGGTCGCTCGGTATTCGGCTTCCGCCGACTTGGCGAGGACATGTGGATCATTTCCGATCGCGGCCTGTATCGATATCGCAACGGCGAACTGGCGCGTGTCGGCCTCGAACAAGGCATGCCAGTCGATGCCACCTTTCAGATGGTAGCGGACAACACCGGCCATCTCTGGATCACCAGCAATCGCGGCGTCATGCGTACAACCCATGCCGCGCTTGATGCAGTCGCCGACGGCCGCAGCACAAAAATCGAACTCCAGCGCTACAACGAAATGGACGGAATGATCAGCTCACAGGCCAACGGCGCTTCCGGGCCAGCGGCTTGGTTACGCCGTGACGGAAGCCTGTGGATCGCAACATCGAGCGGCCTGAGCAATGTCGATCCGGCGCGACTGGCTAGCCAAAGCCAGCGGCCATCTCCGCCAACGGTGATCGAGAGTCTGCGCCTGCAGGCTCAACCCTTGCCGCTCGGCAACGCCAGTCAGGGCATCTCGCTGCCGGGTGGCAAGCGGGTTTCCGTCGGCTATGTCGGATTGAGTTTCGTGTTGCCGGAGCGGATCGTCTATCGCACCCGACTCGATGGTCTGGACAAGGGCTGGATCGAGCGCGGACGGCAGCGCAATGTCGATTTTATCGGCCTCGGCCCAGGTGACTACGCGCTGCATGTCGCTGCCAGGCATCCGGGCGGTCCATGGGGCAAAAGTGAAGCACTTTGGCGATTTCACATCGAACCGTTCTGGTGGCAACGTCTGAGCGTGCGTCTGCTTGCTGCGCTGATTGCCCTTGGCGTTCTGCTTGGCGGCTATCTGCTCCTTCTCCGACGCTATCGCAGCAGCAACCTGCGATTGACCCGCCTCGTCAACGAGCGCACCGAAGATTTGCAACATCAGGCCGCGCGACTGCTGCTTGCCGACAAGGAGAAGTCGACTCTGCTCGATCAACTACGCGTGCAATCGGAGGCCTTCGAGAAACAGGCCCGTGAAGATGTCCTGACCGGGTTGCCGAATCGGCGCGTCTTCGACGAGTCACTCGGACGTGCGCTGGCGCGTGCGCGTGAAGGCGATCGACCGGTGTCTCTTGCCATGCTCGATGTTGACCATTTCAAGAAGGTCAATGATCAGCACTCGCACGGCATCGGCGACGCCGTGTTGCGCGAAGTCGGCCGCTTGCTGAGTGGCGCAAGTCGTGTCTCCGATGTCCCTGCACGCATCGGCGGCGAAGAGTTTGCCCTGCTCTTCCATGACACCACTCTGGAGCAGGCGCAGATCATCTGCGAGCGCCTGCGCCAACGCTTCCACGATCAGCGCAACTGGGCCGGCGTCGCGGGTTTGCAAATCAACTTCAGTGCCGGACTCGTGCAATGGAATGGCGAACCGGAAACCGAGGAGGCCATGCTGCAACGCGCCGACGATGCCCTGTATCAGGCCAAGCAGGAAGGCCGCGATCGCATCTGCCTGGGTTGAGTACCACGCATCGCGGGTTGCCGAGCATTCCAGCGAGTTTGCCCTGGATGCCGAATTCGACAGGTCTGCGCTATTTGAGCGATTGTGAATTCATGGCCGCAACCAGCGCGGCTCGAAATCATCAATAAACAGGGACGGTTCGCTTTGCGCCTCAAGCGCGCCAATGTCACAACGCGGGGTCGCACCGGTGCCGCTGGCATCGGCCGGTCGTGGCCGACTCAGGAAATCAGTCGTCGTGCAGCGGGCGAGGGTCGTGTCGGACGGGGCCAGCGGATTGCCGGCGTCGAACGCGGGACTGCTTGAATACAACTGCACGGTGAAGTTCTGCCCCGGCCCGATGTAGGCTCCGCGAATATGCAGATCGTTGCTGATGATATCTGTGCCGCCCCCACCAAGACCGCACTCGATGGCCGGCACGATGTTGTAACCGGACGAGATGGCCGGGTAGCCAGTGCACGAGTCGCCGGCACCGATGCCAGCGGCGAACAGATTATTGTAGGCAGCGCTTATCTGGGCATTGCCCTGGCCGGCCAGATTGTCACCGGCCAGCGAAGCGCTGTTCCGCCAGAACGTGTTGTTGTAGAGGATCAACTGGCTGTTGCTGAGCAGCACGCCGCCGTTGCCGCGCATGGCGCGGTTGTCGAACGCGCTGACATTGCGCATCTCGACGACAGGATTTCCGGGAAACGGACCCGTGTGGTAAATCGCGCCGCCTTCTCCTGCATCGTTGCTGACCAGGGCGGTGCGCAGCAAGCTCAGTTTGCCATCGAGACTGACATCGAGAGCGCCGCCAAAGCGAATTCCGGGGCCACCGTCGTTCGGGGTTCTGGCGTCGTTGTCGGAAAAGACGCTGTCCTCGATGGTGATGGATTTCCCGTTCAGCATGAAGATCGCGCCACCGCTGGCACGCGCCGAGCCGGCCAACCCGTTCGACTCGGCGCGGTTACTGTAGAAGCGACTGACGCGAATGGTCAGATCGGAGTCGCCAAAGACCGCGATGGCGCCGCCCTGGGTCGAGCTGATGCCTTTCGACGCGTTGAACTGGAACAGCGCATTCTTGATGGTCAGGTTGTTGCCGGTGCGGATGGCACCGCCGTTGGCTATGCCGGGAGTGGATTGAACGCAGTTCTGGAACCAGACATCTTCCATGTTGGCGAAGCCTGAACTGGTGGTGGTCGGCATGTCGAGGCAGGCAGCCGCTGCAGTCGTCGAGTAGCCGTTGAACAGTCTGATGTTTTTCAGGCTGAACAACAGCACGGACGAACTCGAGGTCAGGATTCTGTGCGCACCTGCACCATCGATCACCGCCTGGCCTGCGCGGATACCCTTGATCTCGAAATATGATGCGGTCATGGTCGGCAGCGCTGAGGTCAGCAGGATCGGGGTGCTGCTATCGAGATCGATCAGAATGCGTGGCACGTTGTTGTTTGCCTGCAATGCATTGCCGTCGATGATGGCCTGGCGCAGCGTATTCGGCCCGCTGTTGGCGGCGCTGGTGACATTGATGGTGATGATGGCGCCTCGGGCGGTCAGCGGTAGCAGGCAAACCAGGGCGAGGGCGAGAGCGGCAATCAGGGGGCGCATGCAGGGTTCTCCGGAACGTATTCATTGAAGGTACGGAGCCGGGCGGAAAAAGCGGCCATGCGCAGCGATGGGTTTGTTCAACCGACAATCTGCTTTGCTCAGAGCGCGGCCAGACGCATGACCAGGAAATGATCTTGACCGAGCTGGCTGCCGAGTTCGTGCAGAATCGCATCGCGACGCTGGCGGCTGGCGTCGCTCGGGGCGATCCGGAATGCGGCTTCGGCTTCAAGATATTCCGCAATCAGCAGCGGCGGGCTGTTCGCAGCCAGGTGTTGCCGGCGCAGATCGAGACATGCCGCGGCGCTGTCGCGCGCCAATGCCAGGCGCTGCTGGGCCAGGGCCAACTCGGCGCGTTGGCAAAGCAGTTGTGCGTGTGGCCGCCGATTGGATGGGTCAAGCGCGAGCGTACCGAGCATGCGCTCGAAAGCCGGATCTTCTGCGGACAAACCGGTGGCGCGCGCATGCGCAATCAATTGCCCGGAGCGCGCGCGTGCCAGCACGGGATGATCCTCGCCCAGAGCCGCTGCCAGTCGCTCGCCGGTTTCGCGATAGCTGTCGTGCGCCAATGCGTCATCGCCAACGGTCAGTGCCAGTTGGCCCAGGCTCAGGCGAATGAGTTGCGCATCGATGCTGTCGCTGCCGCTGAACTGCTCGATCATGGCGACGGCACGCTGGATCTGCGTGCGCCCGGCGTCCAGATTGCCCAGTTCAAGATTGAGCTTGCCGAAGTTGTTGAGCAGGGCGGCGAGGGCGGCGGACGGCCCATACAATTCCTCCTGCAACGCCAGCGCGCGCTCGAACATTCGCCGCGCTTCCTGATAGTCGCCATGGGCAAACGAGGTGCTGGCGTAGTTGGCATAAATGGTGGCGGCATCGAGGCTGTGTTCGCGTCGGCTGGATTCGAGTGCGGCATCAAGCTGTCGGTATTCCTGCAAGGCTTCGGCCATTTTCCCGTTGCGCATCAGCGCGGCAGCGAGACTGTTGCGCACAACCACGGTCTGCGCTGCGTTGGCCGCTGACACTTTGAGGCGCAGCGCCAGGGCACGGCGCAAGGTATCGATGGACGCACTCGTCTCGCCTTGCCGCGCCTGGATCAAGGCGTCGGTGACCAGCAGCTCGGACATCTGGCCGCTCTGATCAGCCGCAATCGTGGTGAGCAGTTGACGCGCCTGGTCGGCAAAACCCCTGGCCTCATGCAGACGGCCCTGATGCATGCGCACGACCGCGAGGTTGTCGAGCACGCGCACGCGCAATTGCGCCGGCTCGCTGCCGGACAGGTCACGTTCGAAGCGTTCGAGGACTTTTTCGGCACTGGCAAAATCATTCAAGCGCACCAGCACTTCGGCCAGATGTGCGAGCAGGGCCTGTCGCGCGCCCGGGTCCGCACTGAAATCCGAATCGATATGTTCGAGGCTGTCGTTGAGCAGGCTGCGCAGCGAGGCCGGCTTGCCCGCTGCCGTATTGTCGGCCTGGCCAAGAATGCCGAGCAGATAGTCGAGCACGATCTGCGAACGCGTCGCTTCCAGACGCGCCGTATCGCGTTCGCTGCGCACGATGCGATCCTGCCAGGCGACCATGCTGCCGGCGCCGACCAGAACGATGAAAAGAAGACTGGCGAATCCGACACCGATCCAGTGGCGCTTGACAAACCGCCGCAGGCGATACCCGCGACCTCCCGCACGCGCCTCGACCGGACGCGACTGGCGAAAACTGAGCAGATCGTCACGCAGGCTGCCGACGCTCGAATAGCGTGCGTCGGGATCGGTCCGCGTGGCGCGACCAATGATCGCCGCCAGATCGTGTGCAATCCGGTCATCAATGGATGCTGCCGGCGAACGCGCCAGATGATTCAGCAATTGTCCGAGATTGTAGATATCCGATGCTACGTTGGCCGGTGCGCCGGCCGCGCATTCGGGCGCCACCCAGCCTGGTGTCGCAGCAAGAAGAGTATCCGCGCCATCACTTGCGAGCATGCGAGCGACGCCGAAATCGAGCACACGCACGCGCTGCTCATGGTCGATGATCAGGTTGTCGGGCTTGAGATCGCCATGCACGACCAGTTGCCGATGCGCGTGGCCGATGGCATCGAGAATCTGCCCGAACAGGTCCAGTCGCTGATCGAGATCCGGCTGCTGCTGCGTGCACCAGGCATCCAGCGCCAAGCCATCGACAAGTTCCATGACCAGATAGGCATCGGCGTCCTCGCTGATGCCCCCATCCAGCAAGCGGGTCAGCCCGGGATGTTCCAGGCGCGCGAGCAACGCTCTTTCATGCTCGATCACGGCATCGGCCAGGCGGCGCTCGCGACGCAGCACCTTGATTGCAACCTGTTTTTCGAATGCGCCATCGGCACGCTCGCCCAGATACACGCGGCCCATGCCGCCGCGACCGAGCAGTGCGACCACGCGCCACGCGCCGAGGCGGCTTCCTGGTGCGAGCACGCCGTGCGTTTCAGTCAGGTTTTCGGCGAGCAGGCCGGGCCCGTCATCGAGCGCGTCGAGCCCCTCGGCACCGGCAATCAGCCGACGCAAGTCGCGGACCAGATCCGGTTCACGCCGGGCCAATTCCTGCAGCCAGGATTCGCGTTCGGCGCCCTCGATCAGGGCAACCTGATCGAGGGCCCGGGACAAGGCCCGTGTACGGGCCTCAGAGGATTCGGGCCGCATTGTCATGGGCATTCAGGGCGTCGGCGAGCCATGCCTTGGCCTTGAACCAGTCACGGCGCACGGTGCGTGGACTGACCTCAAGCAGGTCGGCGGTTTCGTCTTCGCTGCAGCCAGCGAAATAGCGATAGTTGACCACTTCGACAAGGCGTGGCTCGTTCTTGCCGAGGCGATCCAGTGCCGCATCGATATCGAGCACCAGTTTCGCTTGCTGATGCAAATCAACGTGGCGATCCTCGGCTTCCGCGTGGACGCTTTGCTGGCGATCCAACTGCGCCAGTTGTGAGCGCGCATGATCGATGAGGATCTGGCGCATGGCCAACGCTGCCGTGTGCAGGAAGTGTTTCCGGGAATGCGCCGAAATATTCGCACTGCGACGCATCTTCAGATACGTCTCGTGGATCAAGGCAGTCGTACGCAGGGTTTCACCACCACCCAGCCGATGACGCTGAGCCCGGGCCAGGCGTCGCAGATCCTCGAACAACAGGGTCGACAACGCGTCCATGGCCGATTTGTCGCCGGCCTTGAGGCGATCCAGCAAACGCTCGATATCACCGTCATCGGTTGGCGTATCGGCTTCGGAAATCATGATCATCGGAAACGTGGCGGTCGCATATTGCCGATGGTAGTGCATCGGGCAAATTTGCCAAGACAATTCGGCCAGCATGCCTCTGTCGCGGCTTGCTCCATGCACGCACGGCTGACCCCGGACCGGGCGCTGCGCAAAGTTCGCGGCGTCACTCGCAGCGCCTACCTGATCGCGTTCGTCGACCTGTTCAAATTCGAATCGAGCGTTTCGGCAGGTGTGCGATTGGTCACCAGCGACTGTGTCTCGGATTCGAGCTCATCGACCACGCTGCGATTGCGGCCATCGCGCTTGGCCCGATACATGGGGGCATCGGCGCGAGCCAACCATTCACTGGCACTCTCTCCGCTGCGCAAAACGCTGGCACCGAGCGAGATGGTGACGGTCAGGTCGCCGCAATGAACAGTGCGCTCGACGGCCAGTCGGACTTTTTCCGCAATCTCGTGCAATGCGATCGGATCGGAATCGGGAACAAGCAGGGCAAACTCCTCGCCACCATGGCGAAAGAAGCGATCATTCTTGCGCGTGGTCGAGCGCACGGCGTCGGCGACCTGGACAAGCACGTGGTCACCGGTCTCGTGACCGAAAAGGTCGTTGACACGCTTGAAGTGATCGAGATCAAAGATGATCAATCCAAGTGGCTTTTGGCTTCGCGTGCTGGTCGCGATCGCGACTTCGATTTCTGTGTGCATGCCGCGCCGGTTGCCGGCACCGGTCAAGGGATCGAGTGATGCCAGGTTTTCGAGTTCATTGCGTTGCAGGTCGGTACGCCATACAAAGACGTATGCGAACAGACTGACGACGATTGCGGAACCAATGAAAGTGGCTTTCTGGGCGGGCTCGGGAAGCGCCAATGAGCTGGCCTCGACCGCCGCGATGCCGATTGCGGAGATCAGAACTGCGCGATTGCGTTTGACCAGCAGAAAGTTGCCGAGCAGCACCGCGTACATCCACATCGGCCCAGCCGGGCCCGCGACGTAGCTGATGCCGAAGCAGCCAATCGAATAGATGATCGCGAGAAGTAGCGCGACGCGCTGCGAGGTTCCCATGCGATACGCGTGCACCGCGCCGAAACTGATGGAGGCCACGATCAACGTATCGATGATGCCTGCGATCAACTGGCCACTGAGAAACCGATAAACAGCAAAAGGCAGGATCACGAGGTTGGTGATGATGCCAAACATGACCACGAGAGCGAGGTCGAAGTCCTGCCGGATCTTGTCAAACCACATGATGAGCACCTGCGGAAATCACAGTCGGACAACGAGGTTGTCGAACTGCCTGCTCCAATCGTACACGTCAATGGCACGTCGATCGTCAATTAGTGTGTCATTGAGTCGTCAATCGGATGTGACTCGAAGGTCCTGACTTGAGCCCCATCAATCCCTGCTGCTCATCCAGTTGCAATGCACTATCAAGCCCGTGGACGAACCTTGCTACTTCTGACGATGCGACCTACCGAAGTGAAGTGCATGCCGAAATGCTCGGCGATCTGTTGATAGCTGTATCCGCCCGTAGCGTGAGCCGCGATGATGGCGGCGTCGCGTGACGGATTCCGAGATGCGATGGACTGAAGTGATGGTGGAGGCGGGCGTCGCTGCGCCTTGGGAACGTTCAAATCATCGCTCAACTTCTTGCGCCGAAGACTCTTGGCGACAAAGGCTTTATCACCGAGAAACACCTGATTGTTGAGATTGATCCAGATCGACTCGATCCCCTTCCCTTCGGCGACAAACCGGATGTAGCGCTTGCGCGCATCGGCGCGTCGCTTGGCGAAAGCGGCGAGCAAACCGTCGGTAGCCAACCAGACCGGCGCCGACTCATCGCCAATCATCGCGCGGTAGCTACTCCAGGGCCACTTGCCAGGATCGCGCACCATCCCGGCGCGCACCGGGTTCAACACCACATAGCGAGCCAACTCCAGAAGATAGCTGTCAGCGTCAACCAGGATCGCCTTGAAGCGCCCCTGGAACAGATGTCCGCTGCGCGCGTGCCGACGATTGCTGGCCTGGGTAAATACACCGTTCAACTGACGCATGCCTTTCGACAGATTTCCGTCGGGCGTCTCGATCAGCAAGTGATAGTGATTGGTCATCAGGCAATAGGCATGACAGATCCAGTTGAAGTCCGCCACCACATCCGCCAGCACCGAAAGAAACTGCTCCCGATCCGCATCATCCTCAAAGATCGCCTCACGACGATCCCCACGAGAAGTCACGTGATACAGCGCACCAGCGAATTCAAGACGGAGCGGTCTGGCCATGATCGGAGTCTATCAAGGTGGATGCTACTTTGCTAGACCTGACCCCTTCGCCGCAATGGCGACTACTCGGATCGTGTCGGCGGCCAACTCAACCTGCTGCCGGATACCTTGCGTGGCTTTACCGGGCATCAGCATGTCGATGATGTGCGCCTGATTCATATGAATGGG
>NZ_DASSYD010000004.1:0-22969 GCF_035703485.1 Dokdonella sp.
GGAGGGTCTGAACAAGTCCCTAGACTCGTGGTAAAATGGCACTTAGTCAATAACGCTATCCCACTATGAAACAGATGAGTTTTGGTGACGCCGAATACGCTTCCAAGAAGAAGCAAACCCGGCGCGAGAAATTTCTGGCCGAGATGGAGCAGGTCGTGCCCTGGCATCTGTTCTTGAAGGAAATCGATCCGTTCTACCCAGTCGCCGGACGTGGCCGTCGCCCGTATCCGATCCAGACGATGCTGCGCATTCATCTGATGCAGAACTGGTTCGGTTTGAGCGATCCTGCGATGGAGGAGGCGCTCTATGAGATCGTTTCCATGCGTCGCTTTGCCGGACTTTCGCTGAGTGACGGCATTCCGGACGAGACCACCATTCTCAACTTCCGTCGGCTCATCGAGACAAACGAACTGGCGCCTCGCATTTTCGACCGGGTCAATGCGCACCTCTCGCGCAAGGGCTTGATGCTCAAGCGCGGGACAATCGTTGACGCCACCATCATCGCCGCACCGAGCTCTACGAAGAATGCCTCCCATGAGCGTGATCCGGAGATGCACCAGACGAAGAAGGGCAATCAGTGGTACTTCGGCATGAAGGCCCACATTGGCGTGGATGCTGACAGTGGCCTGGTGCATACCGTTGTGACGACACCAGCGAATACGGCTGATGTGGAAGTCGCCGATGAGCTGCTGCACGGCAAGGAAGAGACCGTTTGGGCGGATGCCGGCTATACCGGCGCAGACAAGCGAATGGATGCGAATCATCCGCGACGCAAACGCAAACCGCAGTGGGTTATTGCGCGCAAGCGCGGAAAGATCAAGGCGATGCCGGATGGCCCGGCCAAACAGGCACTGGAAACCGCCGAGCGCGGCAAGGCGCAGATTCGCGCACGGGTCGAGCATCCGTTCCAGACGGTGAAAGGTTTCTTCGGTTTTACCAAGGTTCGTTTCAAGGGACTGGCGAAGAACACCGTACAGGTTCTCACCCTGTTCGCGCTGGCCAATTTGCATCGCGTGCGAAGAGCGCTGCTCGCGATGACAGGGTCAGTGCGTCCGGTGTATGGATAAAAGGGAAGAAAGAGGAAAAAAGGTGCCGAAATCGGCAAAAATCGGACCAAAAAACCCAAAATTCACGAATCTCGGCGATAGACGCAACTGGAAGGCAGACTAAAAAACCGAAGAGCATCATTCCACTTTGAAATTCGACTTATTCAGACCCTCCTTAGTGACGAATGCGCAGAATATTGCCCCTGGGTCGACAACTATGTCGTCGGTCCCCTTTCCGATCTCAGACTCGACCGTCCAATTCACCTGGCGGCAATGACGCACGTCATCGAGCATTTGCCGCGACCGGGAGAGATATTCATTGAATTGGCCAAGCACATGGCTGTCGACGGCAAGATCTATATCACCGCACCGTTCAGGCCGAGTCTTTGGCAGCCGGAACAAGGGTTTGAACCTTGGCTGAGCTACCCCTATCTGCACGTACCTGCGCACCTGAGCTACCTGTCGGAGAAGTGGATGCGCACGATGGCGGCCAGATCAGGTTTCGAAGTCATTCGCTGGGACGTATCTCTTGATGGCTATCAGGTTTTCGAGGCAATTCTCAGAAAGCTGAAATCGTAGCCAAGATGTGGAAACAATCGCTGGTGAACGAGCCTTGCTGTCGTTCCCGCCCTGTCCGAGCTCACAACTGAGGGTGCGGATAGTTTCCACTTTGAAATCATCGCGCTGCAGATTACACGGATCGAGATCGCTTGCGTCTCTGCTGGATTGCGAGCGACGTCCATTGACTCCCTGGAACCTGATTTGTGATCAGGGATGATCGCCGCTGAACCTGACTGGCTTGGCGCCTTTGACCTCGCCGATCCGCGCACTGTCGCTGACGAACAGTTCGACATCGCGTTCGAATATCAATGCGCCCTTGACCACGGCGCGAGGGCCGATCTCGACACGCACGGCTTTTTCCTTGCCCCAGTTGAACCAGCTGTTCGATTTTTCGACGTGAATGCCGCCGTCAATCGTTGAGTCGGCACCGATGTCGATGTCACCGCTGACCGTTTCGATGCCGCCGCCGACGTGGGCGGCAATCAGACGGATCGTGCCGTTGACGTTGTTGACATCGCCACTGACCTCGGTCCCCTCCTCCAGGGTCAGGGAGCCGTTGACGGTACCGACATCGTGACTGACACGCGCGCGCTTGCCGAGGGAAATGCGGCCGTTGACGGTGCCGGCGGAACGGATGGTCGCGTCATCACCGACATCAATTGAGCCATTGACCGTCGAGATCTCCTCGGCCTGGCCGTGGTCACCGAGTCGGATCGAGCCATTCACGGTACTGAGGTCGCCGACACTTTTGCCATCGTCGATACGAATCGAGCCATTGACCTTGCTGGTGTCGTCACTGGCGAGGGTCGGACTGGCCTGACCGAGCGCCAGGGCCGCGAGTGCGAACGAGAAGATAAGGGGTCGCAACATGGGGTGCTCCAAGGATAAGAATCAGAGCAGTAGATGCGACACGGCGCCAAAGCGTTTAACAGGCTGTTGAAATTCGCTCAGGCGAGTACGAGACAAAGCGAATTTCAACAGCCTGTTAAGGCAGCCTGCTAACGGGGGTCAGAAGGTCACGCCGGATTGATGTCCGAAATCGCACGGCAAAAGCGCAGCAGCATCCGCATCCGTTACCATTTGACCGGGACTTCGTCCCACTTCTGCTCCTGACCCGCTGAGTCTTGCCCATGTCCCGACCAAAACCCGTACTCCTGTTGATCCTTGATGGCTGGGGTCATCGCGAGGAAACCGCGCACAACGCGATTGCGCTGGCCGATTGCCCGAACTGGCGGCGCTTGCTGGCTGAGTGTCCGCACAGCCTGGTCGATACACATGGCTTGAGTGTTGGCCTGCCGGATGGGCAGATGGGCAATTCCGAAGTCGGTCACATGAATATCGGTTCGGGGCGCATCGTCTATCAGGATCTGACCCGTATTGACGCGGCGATCAACGATGGTTCGCTGGCGCAGAATCCGGCGCTGGTCTCGGCCTGCGACGCGGTCAAGGCGACGGGCGGCTGCCTGCATCTGTTCGGTCTGGTCTCGCCGGGTGGTGTGCACAGCCATGAAGATCACATCTTCGCAATGATCGATAGTGCGGCAAGCGCCGGAGTGGCACGTATCGCCGTACATGCCTTCCTCGATGGTCGCGATACGCCACCGCGAAGTGCGCGCGAATCCCTGCAAACACTCGAAGCCCGATGCGCGCAATATCCCGCGGAGCGCGTTGCCAGTGTCAGCGGCCGCTACTACGCGATGGATCGCGACCAGCGCTGGGACCGGGTCAGGCTGGCTTGGGAGGTGATTGTCGATGCGAAGTCGACCTTGCATGCCGACTCTGCACTGGCCGCGCTCGATGCCGCCTACGCGCGTGGCGAAAACGATGAGTTCGCCAAACCGACGGTGATTGGTGCTGGTGTGCCGATGGCCGATGGCGACGCTGTAATCTTCATGAATTTCCGTGCTGATCGTGCGCGCCAGCTGAGCCGTGCCTTTGTCGAAACGGGCTTTGCTGGATTTGAACGTGAGCGTACGCCGAAGCTCTCGGCCTTCGTCAGCCTGACCGAATACGCTGCCGACCTCGCGGTCAGCGCGATCGCTTTTCCGGCCCAGTCGATGCGCAACACGCTTGGCGAGGTGCTGGCCGACAAGGGCCTGAGTCAGTTGCGCATCGCCGAAACCGAGAAATATGCACACGTAACCTTTTTCTTTTCCGGCGGGCGTGAAGCGCCTTTCGATGGTGAGCAACGCATTCTTGTCCCAAGCCCGAAAGTGGCGACTTACGATTTGCAGCCGGAAATGAGTCTGCCTGAATTGACCGATCGACTGGTCGCCGAGATCCATGGTCAGCACTTCGATTTCATCGCCTGCAATATCGCCAATGCCGACATGGTCGGCCACAGCGGAATCCTGAGTGCTGCGATCAAGGCAGCCGAAGCGATCGATATCGCCCTTGCAAAGATCACCGAAGCGATCCGCGAAAGTGGCGGCGAAATGCTGGTCACGGCCGATCACGGCAACCTGGAGCAGATGGTCGATGACAATGGCATCGCGCATACCCAGCATACGGTTGGCCCGGTGCCGCTGGTCTACGTCGGCCGCAAGGCGACCCTCGTGGCCGGAGCCTTGAGCGATCTTGCACCGACCGTCCTGGCCTTGATGAACCTCGATGTGCCCGCGGAGATGACAGGGCGCAACCTCGTCAAATTCATCGATTGATGATGTTGCGCTGTCTGCTGGCCGGACTTTTCCTGGCAATCGTGATGTTCGCCCGTGCCGAGGCCCAGACGCCAACGGCTGCGGTCGGCGAGAAAGAGGCACAGCAAAAGCTTGAGCTGATTCGCGCGCACATTCGCGAGCTTGCCGCTACGCTGCGCTCGACCCGTGGTGAACGCGATCAGGCCACCGAAGCCCTGCGCAAGCAGGAGCTCGCGATCGCTGCCGCTGCCGCCGATGTGCAGGCCATCGATGCACAACTCGCCGCACAACTCAGCGAAATGGACGATCTGGCCAGCCGGCGTGATGCGCTGGCGACCAAGCTCGGCAAGCAGCGAGAGGCGCTCGCGGTGCTGCTGCGTTCGGCCTACGCGCTTGGACGCAGCGAGGAGCTCAAGCTTTTGTTGCAACAGGAGGATGTCGGCAATATCGCCCGCGTGCTTGCCTATCACCGCTATTTCCAGCGTGCCCGCGTCGACCGTATCGACGGGCTGCTGCTTGATCTGAAACAGCTTGCCGACGTGCAGCAGCTGATCGAGGCAAAACGCGGCGAACTGACTGCAACACGCAGCCAGCGCGAAACCGAGGTCGCCGCCTTGCAGTTGCAGCGTGCTGAACGCGAGGCGCTGCTGGCGAAGATAGATGCCACCCTCGATGACCAGCAGACCCGACTCGCGCTGATGGCCAAGGACGAAAAAGGATTGCTCGGCCTGCTCGAAAGCCTGCGCGATGTGTTTGCCGACATCCCGAAAAACCTGAGCGGTGCGGAACCGTTTGCGAGTCTGCGCGGTCGATTGAGCATGCCGACCAGCGGCAAGATCCTGACCGGCTTCGGTGGGCGTGATGGCAGCGGCAGAACATTGTCCGGTGTCCTGATCGGATCTGCTGATGGAAGTCCGGTGCACGCAGTCGCCCGTGGCCGCGTCGCTTTCGCGGATTGGCTCAAGGGATACGGCATGCTGCTGATCCTCGATCATGGAGATGGTTACATGAGTCTGTATGGCTACAACGAGTCGTTGCGCAAGGAAGTCGGCGATTGGGTTTCCGCAGGCGAGACGATCGCCACCAGCGGTAGTAGCGGCGGCCAGAAGTCTGCGGCCCTGTATTTCGAGCTGCGCTTGAAAGGCAAGCCGATCAATCCCAAAGCGTGGCTGCGCTGATTCGCTGATCACTCGCGCTATGATCACGGCGCACTTCATGAGGTTCTCCCTGATGGCTCCCCGATTCCGTTTCCGATTGATTCTTGCTGCCGCATTGGCGCTGAGCTCGCACGCCTGGTCTGCCGATCCACCCGTTGAGTCGGTACCGACTGGCTCCACGGACAGTGCCGTCGATGTCGACGAAGCGGTGCCGCCACAAGCGGCAGTCGGGGCGAAGAAATCGAGTCTCGGTGAGGTCAATCTCGACGATGTGCGCCGTTTCACTGCGGTCATGAGCCTGGTCAAACAAGCCTATGTCGAGCCGGTCGACGATCACCAGCTGATGCTGGCCGCGATCAAGGGCATGCTGGTCGGGCTCGATCCACACAGTGAATACCTTGAGGCCGGTGAACTCGATCAACTCAACGAGGACACATCGGGCAGCTACGCCGGGCTCGGCATCGAGATCAGTACCGCCGATGGCTTCCTGCGCGTGATCGCGCCAATCGACGACACCCCTGCCGAGCGCGCCGGAATCAAACCTGGCGACACCATCCTGCGCATCGACAACGAGCCGGTGCAGGCGGACAACCTCAATGACGCGGTCGACATGTTGCGCGGCAAGCCCGGCAGCGAAGTGGTCTTGTCGATCCTGCGCGAGGGATCACGTACACCACAGGATTTCAAGCTGGTTCGTGAACTGATCCATGTCGCCAGCGTGCGTGGTCGTTTGCTCGAACCCGGCTATGCCTACCTGCGCATCAGTCAGTTCCAGGCCGAGACCGGCAGCGATCTGCGCAAGCGCATCGCCCGCCTGCAGAAAGAAAACGGCAAACCCCTGCGCGGCGCCGTACTCGACCTGCGCAGCAATCCGGGCGGCTTGCTCAACGCGGCGGTCGAAGTCAGCGATCTGATGCTCGATTCAGGCGGCATCGTCACTACCCGTGGTCGCATCCACGAATCCGACATGGCGTTCTCGGCGACGCCCGGCGATGCCCTCAATGGTGCCTCGATCGTGGTCCTGATCGATCGCGGCACGGCCTCGGCAGCGGAGATCGTCGCCGGTGCCCTCAAGGACAATCACCGTGCCCTGCTCATGGGCCGGCGCAGCTTTGGCAAGGGTTCGGTGCAAACCGTACTGACCCTGGATGACCGCCATGCGCTCAAGCTGACCACGGCGCGCTACTACACGCCGAGTGGCGTTTCGATCCAGGCCGAGGGTATCCAGCCGGATATCGAACTGGCTGACCTGGCCCTGAGCAAAAACGAAGACAACGCCTACGGCCGCATCAGTGAGCGTGATCTGCGCAATCATCTGAGAGGCGATACGGAGTCGGCCGATGAAGACGCAGGCGCGCAAGCCCCCGCGAGCCATTCTGCGCCCAGCGACTATGCCCTGAACGAAGCCATCCACGCGCTCAAGGCGATGGCTTTGCAGCAACAACGCTCAACTCCAGGCGTGCCTGCAAGCAAGGCCGAGAAGGGCTGAAACACAGGTATGAACGGGCATTTTCGATCATCTCAGCAGCCCTGACAGGCTGTAAGGCTCTATTCCGCCACGCCGATTCGGCAGCAAGTCGGGCCTCAAACGCCATTTACCGCATGCAAACTGCGCTTTTTCGTCCCGTCTCGCGTTGTCTCGCACTCGCTTGAGCGCGCCTGCCAAGGCCCTCCCGGACGGATTCGAAATCCTGCGACGCAGAGCCCGGCAGGCTGCTAAACTTGGCGATTCGTCACTTCGGCGCAGGCCTGCCAGGTGACCGAATGGCCCGACACCCTGCGCGGGTCCAGAGCGATCGAATAGAGGAAAACGTTGAATGAAGAGTCAAAGTTTCGCGGCCGCCTTGTTGTATTTGCTGGGCGGATCCATGATCGTCTCGAGTGCTGCTGCAGCGGAGATCTACAGCAACGGTCCGTTCGTCACCAATCCTGGTGCCCATGTCAGCGGCGCCGATGTCAGCCTCGCTCAGGATGTGACCTACCCTGGCTATAACGCGCTTGGATTCAACGCCGGCCCCGGCTATCGCCTGGCCGACGATTTCATCGTTCCGGCCAACCACTTCTGGACCATCGACAGTGCCGTACTGTATGCCTACCAGACGGGGACCGGTGATGCCGATTTCACTGACGTCCGTCTGATCATCTGGCAAGGTCCGCCCGACGGGTTCAACAGCATCAAAAAGTTCGATGGCAGCGTTTCCAACAATCTCGTGTCTTCGACGCCGGGTGCCTACCGCACCGCACAGTCGTTTGGCGCTACCCAGTTTTCGGACGACCAGCGCCGGATCAAGAGCCTGCTGGTGGCCATTCCGGAACTCGAACTCGGACCTGGCCAGTACTGGATGGATTGGCAGTTGAAAGGACCCATGCCGACTGATCACGTTTTCACGCCGCCGGTCAGTATCCTCGGCCAGGCGTACACTTCGTTCGGAGGATTTGCTCGCCGGAAGTGCCCGGCCGGCACGACGGATCCGCAGGATCCCTGCACGATTTCCGGGCCGGGCTGGTTCTTGTTCGAGAACGGATCATCGCCGAATCTGGTTGACTTGCCATTCAAGATCAATGGCACGGACGTTGCCAACCTGATCTTTGCGAACGGTTTTGAAGCCTTGCCTGCAACACCCTGAAGCACTTGCAAACTCCCATCGAAAAGACGCCAGATCTCTACCCGGTCTGGCGTTTTTTCTGGGTCACTGCTTGCGGGACCCGGTAGCCAGCGGAGCAAATCCCCGGTTTGCTGCCGTCGCTGAAACCGCTATCAATGGAAGCTTCAGGTCTCCTTTCGATGCCTATTTGCAGGCCGAAGGCATACCACGGTGGTCGAATGGCTGGTCATCCAGCATCCCCGTGCCTCAATGCGTTCGACGCAGCTCGGGCGGCAAACTCGACTGATCCTGAATGGCGATCACAAACAATGAAAAAGGGCCGGCGAATGCCGGCCTTTTTCGATAAATCTGGCCGCCATTCGTGGCGGCTCGATTGAACCTACTTCAAGCCACGGAATTCCAGCAACGGCTCGACGCTGGGATCCTTGCCACGGAACTCGCGGTACATTTTGGCGAGGTCTTCGGAGTTGCCGCGGGAAAGAACTTCATCGCGGAAGGTCTGGCCGTTCTCACGGGTCAGGCCGCCGTGTTCCTTGAACCACTGGAAGGCATCATGGTCGAGGACTTCGCTCCACAAATAGGCGTAATAGCCGGCTGAATAGCCGCCGCCCCAGATATGCGCAAAGTAGGGAGTCTTGTAGCGTGGCGGCACCTGCGCCATGTCAACTTTGTAGTGCTTGAGCGCGTCGGCTTCGAACGTGTCGACATCCTGTAGCGGCGCGTCGGCGGACAAACCATGCCAGGCCTGATCGAGCAATGCGGCACCGAGGTATTCGACGGTTGCATAACCCTGGTTGAAGGCACGCGCCTTGATGATCTTGTCGACCAGAGCCTGCGGCATCGGTTCGCCGGTCTGGTAGTGCTTGGCGTAATTGGCGAACACTTTCGGATCAAGCGCCCAGTTTTCGTTGAACTGCGACGGGAACTCGACAAAATCGCGTGAGGTATTCGTACCGGCAATGCTCGGGTACTTCACGTCCGAGAACATGCCGTGCAAGGCGTGACCGAACTCGTGGAACATCGTGGTTACGTCATCGAAGCTGAGCAGGGCGGGCTGACCTTCGGCCGGTTCGGTGAAATTGCAGACGTTGAAGACGACCGGCTTGGTACCGGTCAGGCCGTCCTGTTCGACGAATACATCCATCCATGCACCGCCACTCTTGTTCGCGCGCTTGTAGTAATCGGCATAGAACAGGGCCAGTTGCTTGCCATCGGCGTCGAACACATCGAACACGCGCACATCAGGCTGGTAGACCGGCAGGTCATGGCGCTCCTTGAAAGTCAGGCCGTAAAGCTGGTTGGCGGCGAAGAACACGCCATCCTTGAGAACCCGATCGAGTTCGAAATAGGGCTTGATCGCGGCATCGTCGAGATCGTATTCGGCCTTGCGCACCTGGTCGGCGTAAAAATCCCAATCGGCCGCGGTGAGCTTGAAACCACCTTTCTGTGCATCGATCACCTTCTGAATCTTGGCGGCTTCACTGCGCGCGCGCGAGGTCGCCGCCGGGACCATGTCGGTCATCAGCTTGATCGCATTCTCGGGTGTCTTGGCCATCTGGTCGGCGAGACTGTAGGAGGCATAGTTCGGATAGCCGAGCAGCTTGGCGCGCTGGGCGCGAAGCTGGGCGAGGCGCTGGATCGTCGCCCGGGTGTCGTTGGCGTCGCCCTTGCTGGAGCGCGTCTCCGAGGCGTCTAGCACCTGCAAGCGCAGGTCGCGATTGGTCAGCGATCCGAGCACCGGCTGCTGGGTGGTGTTCTGCAGGGTCAACAGATACTTGCCGTCGCCAAGGCCCTTGTCCTTGGCTGCATTGGCCGCAGCAGCAATACCGCCTTCGCCGAGGCCATCGAGCTTGGCCTTGTCGTCGACTTCAACCGCTGCCGCGTTGGTACCGGCCAGCAGCTTGTTCTGGAATTCGGTGGAGAGGGTCGATTCTTCCTTGTTCAGTGCGCGCAGCGTGGTCTTGTCCGCATCGCTGAGCTGGGCACCGGCACGGACGAAATCCGTGTAGGTCTTTTCGACCAGGCGTATCTGCACGGGGTCGAGATCACTGCTCTCGCGGGCGTCATAGATCGCCTTGACGCGCTCGAACAACTTGGCATTCAAGTGGATCGCATCAGCGTGCTCGGCCATCTTCGGGGCGAGCGCGACTTGAGCCGCTTGCAAGGTGTCATTGGTGTTCGCGGCGACCAGGCTGAAGAAGATGCGCGCCGAACGGTTGAGCGTCTCGCCGGTCTTCTCCATCGCCAGCATCGTATTGTCGAAAGTCGGTGCATCCGGATTGTTGGCGATCTTCTCGATCTCGGCCAGATGCTGCTTCATCCCTTCCTCGATCGCCGGCTGGTAGTCGCTATCCTTGATCTTGTCGAAAGGCGGCGCCTGCATTGGCAGTGTGCTGGCGGTGAGCAAGGCATTCACGGGTGCGGCCTCCTCGGATGTGGCGGCGGGTGCGGCGGGTGCGGCGGTCTGCGACGGTGCAGTGTCGGTCGATGGAGAAGAGCAGGCAGCCAGCGCAACAACCAGTGCGACGGCAAGTGCGGATCGGATCATGGAGGGTTCCTGGGGCCAAATGGACCCGCACAATAGTCCTGAATCAGCGTTTTCGCCAAGTGCGGGAGGTCATGCCACGCCCGAACCCGCGATTGATTGCGAATGTTTACGCCTCGATCAGGCGTGTCATGCGCATCTGCAGGCACTTGCAGCGATAATGTGCGTATTCGCAGAAGGGGAATCTGATGAAACTGTTGATTCAGGGATTGCTTGTGCTCCTGACTGGCGTGGGTTCGGCACATGCCGCCGAACACATCGAGAAAAGCGTGATGCTGCTGGCGGGCGCGAATGCGGGGTTCCAGCAGGCGAACTACAGCGACGACGGCACGCTTGCCGTGCACTTCGAGTTCAATGACCGCGGCCGAGGGCCGAAACTCGACTCCACCTTCTCATTCGATTCGAATGGCGTGCCCAATGCCATCGAACTGAAAGGCGTCGATTACCTCAAGGCGCCGGTCGAAGAGTCATTCCAACGCACGGGCGACACCGTGGCCTGGAAGAACGCATCCGAGGACGAGAAGCGCACGCTCTCCAAGCCGGCCTTTTTCATCGGCTTGAACCAGGTGCCGGAAGTTTCGGCTCTGCTCGCTCGTGCCTTGCTCGCCGCTGCCGAGCACAAATTGCCGCTGCTGCCGGCAGGCGAAGCCAGTATTCGCAAACTGGCCAGCGTCGAGGTCAAGGGCACGACCGATTCACGCACCGTCGATCTCTATGCGATCAATGGTCTCGACCTGTTGCCTTCCTATATCTGGCTCGATCAGGATCAGCGCTTCTTCGCTGCCTGGTCCGGCTGGAGCACGATTGTCCGTGACGGCTTCGAGGGCGCCGTCGATACGATCGGTGAGCGTCAACAGCAAGAGGAAAAGCGTCTCGCTGAAATCCGTGCCAATGAGCTGACCAGAAAGCTGAGCTCGCCGCTGCTGATCCGCAACGTTCGCGTGTTCGATCCGCCGAGTGGTGAAGTGGTCGATGACCGTGCCGTGCTGATCGATGACGGCAAGATCGTATCGATCGGATCCGCCGACGTCTCCCCGCTGGAAGGCGTCGAAGAACTCGATGGCGCTGGCCGCTTCCTGATGCCTGGCCTGTGGGACATGCACGTGCATTTCACCGGTGGCGCCGACGGTCTGCTCGATCTCGCCTCGGGCGTGACCACGGTGCGCGACATGGCCAACCAGGTCGACACTCTGCAAGGCCTGATCGACGGTATCGAAGCGGGCAGGGATATCGGCCCGCGCATCATTCGCGCCGGCATCATTGATGGCAAAGGCCCGTTCGCCGGACCGACCAAGGTGCTGGTCGACACCGAGCAGGAAGCACTCGATGCGGTGGCCATGTACAAGGCCACCGGCCACGAGCAGATCAAGATCTACAGCTCGGTCAAACCTGAGTTGATGCCGATCATCGCCAAAGCCGCGCATGATCAGGGCATGCGCGTCAGCGGCCACGTGCCGGCCTTCATGACCGCGCGCCAGTTTGTCGAGAACGGTGCCGACGAGATTCAGCACATCAACATGCTGTTTCTCAATTTCATGTTCGACAAGGTCCAGGACACGCGCACGCCGGCGCGCTTCACTGCCGTTGCCGAGTACGGAGCGGCGCTTGATTTGAGTTCCCCGCCGGTCCGCGACTTCATCCAGTTGCTCAAGGACAAGCACATCGTCATCGATCCGACGGTCGGTACCTTCGAAGACATGTTCCTGAGTCGCCCCGGTGTGCCCGGGCCGGGATTCGCGGCCATCGTTGACCGCTTTCCGAGCGCCTGGCAGCGACAGATGAAATCGGGCGCTGGTGGCCTCGAAATGAAACCCGGCCAGCAAGCGCTGTTCCGCGATTCCTACCAGAACATGGTCAACATGGTCGGCGTGCTCTATCGCAGCGGCATCCATATCGTCGCCGGTACTGACAATCTTGCCGGCATGACCCTGCCACGCGAATTCGAACTCTATGTCGAAGCCGGGATCCCGCCGATGGACGTGCTGCGCATCGCCACCAGCGGAGCCGCCCAGGTCATGAAGCGCGAGAACGACTATGGCCGCATCGCCCCCGGCTATGTTTCCGACCTGATCCTCGTCGACGGTGACCCGACCATCAACATGGCTGACATCCGCAAGGTGCGTACGACCATCCGCGGTGATCGCCTGTATGACGCCGACGCGCTGTTCAAGGCCGTGAGCATAGCCCCGGCAAAGTAGGCTCTTGCGAATCCCGAATCCCCACCAACCCATCTGTCGTGCCGCGCTGCAACAATGTAGGCTTGGCGAATGACCAATCCCATAAGCAATACCGCAGACAGCCTGCGCTCGATCGACCTTCCGGATACCGACAAAGCCCTGCGTGATGATGTCAATCTCGTCGGTTCGCTGGTCGGTGAAATTCTTTCTGAACAGGAAGGCGAAGCCTTCTTCGATGAGGTCGAGCGCATCCGCGTCGCGGCAATCCATCGACGCGAATCAAGCGCTGACGCGGAGGAAATGCAGCGCAAACTGACAGGCGTCGATGTGGCACACGCCACCTCACTGGTACGCGCCTTCTCAACTTACTTCCAGGCCGTCAATGTGGCCGAACGCGTGCACCGCATCCGCCGCCGCCGTCACTACGAAATGGAAGATGCCGCGCCGCAGCCGAGTGGCCTGCGTGATGTCGTCGGCAAGCTGCGCGAGAGCGGCATCAGCGAAGATCAATTGCGTGATTGCCTCGATCATCTGCGCATCGAACCGGTATTCACCGCGCATCCGACCGAAGCAGTCAGACGCGCCCTGCTGGAAAAAGAAAGCGAGGTTGTCCGCGCCCTGGTTGCCGATATCGATGGCGGGCGCACGCCAGTCGAGCGTCGCGCCGATCTCGAACGCATGCGCATGGCCCTGACGGCGGCCTGGCAGACTGCCGAGTTTGCCCTCGACAAACCCAGTGTTGGCGACGAACTGGAAAATGTCGGATTTTATCTGACCGATGTGCTCTATCGCGTCGTGCCGGTTTTCTACGAGGTTTTCGCCGATGCAATCGGCGAAGGCCCGACCGGATACGATTTGCCCACCCTGCTGCGTTTCGGCAACTGGGTTGGCGGCGACATGGACGGCAACCCGAATGTCGGAGCCGAAACGATCGCGGCGACGCTGGCGACGCAACGGCGCCAAGTGCTTGCCTTGTATCGACGCGAGGTCTTTCAGCTGGGAAGACTGCTCAGCCACTCGTTGTCGCGGGTCGGCTGTTCGGCCGATCTGCTCGCACGCACGGATGTCTATCGCGCCATGTTGCCCAAGGCCGCGGCTCGCCTGCGCGCGCGCCACGAAGACATGCCGTATCGGCAGTTCCTCAAGCTGGTCCGCGAACGCCTCGGCGAAACCGAGCGTGGTCAGGAGGGCGGTTATCCGGATGTGGCCGCGTTCATCGAGGACGTCCGCATCGTCGTCAGGAGTCTGCAGGAGAACCGTGGCGTGCACTCCGGCTGGTTTGCGGCGCGACGCTTGCTGCGGCGTGCCGAGACATTCGGTTTCCATCTGGCCACACTCGATCTGCGCCAGGATTCGGCGATCCACGATGCCGCGCTTTCCGCCTTGCTCGATGATTCCGAATGGACCACCCGCGAAGTCGATGATCGCGTCGCGCGCCTGAAAGCGGTGCTGGCCGATCCGGCCCAGGTGCCAGCGAGCAACGATGAAATTGCTCGCAAGGCGCTCGCCGTCTTCCGCACAGTCGCGCAATTGCGTCCGCGTTACGGTGCACAGGCATTCGGTCCGTACATCGTCAGCATGAGCCGCAGTGCAGCGGATGCACTGGCGGTGATCACGCTGGCCAGGATTGCCGGTTGCGTTGACGACGAAGACAATGTCCCGCTTGATGTCGCGCCGCTATTTGAAACCGTCGCCGACCTCGATGCGGCCGAAGCCGTGGTCACTTCGCTGTTCGCCGATCCGGCTTATCGCGCGCACCTGGCCGCACGCGGCAACCAGCAAATGGTCATGCTCGGCTACTCCGATAGCGCCAAGGATGGAGGCCTGGTCGCCTCGCGCTGGGCCTTGCAGCAAACCCAGATTGCATTGACCCGCCTGGCCCGGGAATCCGGCGTGCGCATTGTCTTTTTTCATGGTCGTGGTGGTTCGGCGAGTCGCGGTGGCGGCAAGACCGAACGCGCCGTGATCGCCGCACCGCGCGGCTCGGTTGGCGGCGTGCTGCGCCTGACCGAGCAGGGCGAAGTGATCCATCGCAAATACGGCATCCGCGCGATCGCCTTGCGCAATCTCGAACAGATGACCGGCGCGGTCATGCGCGCAACACTGCGCCCACGGCCGCCGGAATCGCGTGAAGCACAGTGGCGATCCATGGCCACGGCAATCGCCAGCGAAGCACGCAACCGCTATCGCGGTTTCGTTCACGAGAATCCGGATTTCACCGAGTACTTCCGCAACGCCACGCCGATCGACGTGATCGAGCGCCTGCGTATCGGCTCGCGGCCGTCACGTCGCGGCGGCACCGGCGGAGTCGAAAACCTGCGCGCGATTCCATGGGTGTTCGCCTGGTCGCAGAATCGAGCCGCATTGACTGGCTGGTATGGCGTCGGCAGCGGACTCGCCCATGGCATTGAAACCTTCGGCCGCGAGGCGATGAGCGAGATGACCCGCGACTGGCCGTTTTTCGCCCAGCTCGTCGATGATGTCGAAATGGTTCTGGCCAAGTCCGACCTTGCCATCTTCGAAGGCTATTCGCGTCTCGCCGGCGCCTTGCACGAACCATTCTTCAAGGACATCAGTGCCGAGTTCGTGCGCACGCGCACCGCGATCCTCGATCTCAAGGACGAGGACGAGCTGCTGGATCAGGATCTGCGCCTGCGCCAGTCGATCCGTCTGCGCAATCCATACGTCGATCCAATCAGCCTGCTGCAGATCGATCTGCTAACCCGCTGGCGCGCCACCGAGTGCAGGGACGATGACCTGCTGCATGCGCTCATCGCCACCGTCAACGGTATTGCCGCGGGTATCCAGAACACCGGGTAATCGCACGAGCGGAGCGTTTCCTGAGGTATTCCTTCTCGCGCAAGCGGGAGAAGGAATACGACGTGCAGCGGGAGACGAGTTTCCTCAGTTCGCCGAGTCAGGTTTGGTTGCATAGCGATACAGCAACCAGGCGATAAAGCTCAGCAGGAGCAGACCGAGCCAGCCGCCGAACTGCATGTCTTCAGGCAGGGCGAGGACGTCAGCACGGCCGGTGACGACGATCGGGATGGCAATAAAGATGCCCATCAGCGCTTCGCCGGTGATCAGGCCAGCCGAGAACAGCATGCCCTTGCGATGGATCTGCCCGTGCTCTTCGTCATTCTTGGCGCCGCCCAATTTGCGTTCGACGATAAAGGCGAGCAGGCCGCCGAGGAAGATCGGCACCATCAGCTCGATCGGAAGATAGATGCCGATCGCACAAGCGAGCACAGGGACACGGAATTTCTTGCCGTTGGCCTGCAGCCACAAATCGAGCACGATGATCGCACCGCCGATGGCGGCACCGATGCCGATCGTCGTCCACGGCAGTTCGCCGCCAAAGATGCCCTTGGCCACCGAGGCCATCAGGTTGGCTTGCGGGGCAAGCAGCGGATTCGGATGTTCGGCGGTTGGTACGCCGATGCCATAGGCATGCAGCAACAGGTTCAGGATGGGCGCCATGATCAATGCCGAAGACACCGCGCCAATGGCGAGCATGAGCTGCTGCTTCCACGGGGTCGCGCCGACAATGTGACCGCATTTGAGATCCTGCAAATTGTCGCCGCCGATACAGGCCGCGCAACAGACCACCGCGCCAATCATGATCGCGGCGACTGCACCAATTGATGAATCGCGTCCGAGCAGCAAGACGAGGATCAAGGCGGCAAACAGGATCGTCGAAATGGTGATGCCCGAGACTGGATTGTTCGATGAACCGACCAGGCCGGCCATGTACGCTGATACGGAGACAAACAGGAAGCCCGCGACGATCATGATGATCGTCATCGGGATGCTCGCGGACCACTGGTGGACGATGCTCTGATACAGCCACAGCAATGGCAGGGTGAATACGACGAGGCCGATCGCGATGTACTTCATCGGGATGTCTTTCTCGGTGTGCGCAACGGCGGTGGTGACACCGGAACGCGTCGCATCGAAACCGCTCTTGATGCCCGAGAACAGCGATTTGCGCAGCGAGATCAGGGTCCAGATGCCACCGATCAGCATCGCGCCGACGCCGAGATAGCGAATTTGTGCCGACCAGATCAGGTAGGCCGCATCTTCCGCGCTCGCAGCGGCGACCTGAGCGGCCAGTGCGGGGTCGGTGTGCAGGAAGAAACTGCTGTAGATCGGAATTGCAATATTCCAGCCGATCATCGCGCCACCCAGTACGACGATGCCGATATTGAGTCCGACGATATAGCCGACGCCAAGCAGGGCGGCCGACAGATTGGTACCCATGTAGGCGATTGCCTTGCCGACCCAGGTCGCTCCGGCGGCGGTATCGGGGAACAGGCGCATGCCGCTGGCCGCGCCGACCTTGGCAAAGGCGCCGAGCAGGGCGGCGACCGCGAGGACCCTGACTCCCTGAGCCGGATTTTCGCCAGTCTTGAGAACCTCCGCGGCGGCTTTGCCTTCCGGAAAGGCCAGGCCCTGGTCGACGATCAGTGAGCGCCGCAGCGGTACCGAGAAGATCACGCCAAGCAGGCCGCCAAGGCCGGCGATGGCGAACACCCACTGGTATTCGAACTCCTGCCAGTAGCCAAGAATGATCAGAGCCGGGATCGTGAAGATCACGCCGGAAGCGATCGACGAGCCCGCCGAAGCACCGGTTTGCACGATGTTGTTTTCGAGAATGCCGCCACCGCCGAGCAATCGCAGCACGGCCATCGAGACGACGGCTGCCGGGATTGCCGAGGCAATGGTCATGCCCGCGAACAGGCCAAGATAGGTATTCGCCGCAGCGAGAATCACGGCCAGCACGATCGACAAGAGAATCGCGCGCAAGGTCAATTGCGGTGCAGTTTCAGCGATGACGCTCATGGATGTTTCCCTGTGTAATGCCGATCCGTCGACGAACTGATTGGTAGGTACGACTGCGCGGATCCCTGCTCTATCGGTCATTCCGCCCTGTGTCTGGATAACGGCAAGAAGAATCGGACGACCATCCAAGCCCTGAATGGTCGTCCAAGGTTCCCGCGCCGCGCTGCAGCGTGCATAGTAGCGCGCAAATCCATCGATGCAGAAACCAAGATGAAGCCGATTCCCGCCAAACCCGAGATCGACGATAAAGACGCTGGGCGCGTGCCGCGCCAGATTCCCTACATCATTGGCAATGAGGCTTGTGAGCGCTTCAGCTTCTACGGCATGCGCAATATCCTCACGCCGTTTCTGATCACCACCCTGCTGCTGTACGCGCCGCTTGCTGAACGCGCAGGTATCGCCAAGGATGTCTTCCACACCTTCGTCATCGGCGTGTATTTCTTTCCGCTACTCGGCGGCTGGATCTCGGATCGTTTCTTCGGCAAGTACAACACCGTGCTCTGGCTGTCACTGCTGTACTGCGTCGGCCACGCCTGCCTGGCGCTGTTCGAGTCAAACCGCAGCGGTTTCTACGTCGGCCTGTTCCTGATTGCGCTCGGCTCGGGTGGCATCAAGCCGCTGGTCTCGGCCTTCGTCGGCGATCAGTTCGACCAGAGCAACAAGGCCACCGCGAAAGTCGTCTACGACGCGTTCTATTGGACCATCAACTTCGGCTCGTTCTTCGCCTCACTGTTGATGCCGCGCATCCTCGCGTCATGGGGTCCGGCCTGGGCATTCGGCATTCCCGGCATTTTGATGTTCATCGCCACGGTGATTTTCTGGAGCGGACGCAACAAGTACGTGCATGTGCCGCCGGTGGCGAAGAATCCCGATTCGATGATCAATGTCGCGCGCACCGCCTTGATGGCACCCGGCAGTAGTCGCGGCGGATTGGTTCTGACCGTGTTGGGAGCGGTTGCCGGCGTTGGCATGTTCGCCGCATGGGCTCTTTCGCCCTCCTGGTGGCCCGAACATTTCAGTTTCGTCATCACTTTCTGTCTGGCCCTCGGCGTGTTCATCCTGTTCGGCGGCATCGGCACCTCGTTGCAACTCGACCGCGCACGTGGGATGCATCCGGATACCGCCGTCGATGGCGTGCGTGCCGTGCTGCGCATCCTCATCGTGTTCGCCTTGATCACACCGTTCTGGTCGCTGTTCGACCAGAAAGCCTCGACCTGGATCCTGCAAGGCAACGCCATGTTGATGCCGCATGACTCCTGGTGGTGGCCGAGCTGGCTGGTGCAGGAACCGGCGCAGATGCAGGCGCTCAATCCGCTGCTGGTGATGCTGCTGATTCCGTTCAACAACATCGTGTTGTATCCGATGTTGCGCAGCATGGGCTTCAAGGTCACTGCGTTGCGGAGGATGGGATTCGGCATCGCATTTTCAGGACTCGCCTGGATCGCCGCCGGTCTGATTCAGCTCAGCATCGATGGCGGTGACCCGACCTCGATCGCCTGGCAGGTACTGCCGTATGTGCTGCTGACCTTCGGCGAAGTACTGGTCTCGGCAACCGGACTCGAATTTGCCTACAGCCAGGCGCCGCCGTCGATGAAGGGCACGATCATGAGCTTCTGGCTGCTCTCGGTAACCTTCGGCAATCTCTGGGTGCTGCTGACCAATGCCGCCGTACGCAACGATGCGGTGACCGCACGCATCGCCGAAACGGGCCTCAGCGAGAACGCCTTCATGATGTTCTTTTTCGCCGGCTTCGCCCTGCTCGCGGCGTTCGCCTTCATGCTCTACGCGAGAAAATATCCGATGAGCGATCACTACCGCACGGTGTAACCGGACGCTTGCCGAGACTTCTAGAAAGATCCTTCTCCCGCTGCGCGGGAGAAGGTGCCGAAAGCGGATGAGGGCGCTCCTGTTCTTGAGCGCTCCCGTACTTGCCGCTTGTCGTCACTGTGCAGGCAGAACCCAAGCGACTCTGCGGCGTCCGCCAGCGCAAGGTAGCACTTGAACAACCGCGTCTCGCGTGCCATATTCGTCTCCAAATTTGGAGACGAATATGGAATCTATTCTCGCTGACGCGAGCATCAGCATCACGGAACTCAAGCGCAATCCCAGTGCCGTGATCGAAGCGGCTGACGGCGAATCGGTAGCCGTGCTGGTGCACAACAAGCCCAGCGCCTATCTGGTGCCTGCAGAAACCTACAAGCGTCTGCTTGAGCGACTCGAAGACCTTGAGCTGGCCGAACTGGTGCGCTCGCGCGCAACGGAGCGCCGGATCAAGGTCAAGCTCGATGAGCTATAGCCTGGAGTTTGTCGAATCCGCATTGAAGGAGTGGCGAAAAATTGCCCCCGGCATTCGCGATCAACTCAAAAACAAGCTGCACGAACGGATGCAAAATCCGCACGTGCCATCAGCACGCCTGCATGGCTTGCCAGACTGCTACAAGATCAAGCTGCGCACCGCCGGCTACCGACTGGTCTATCAGGTCAACGACAAGGTTGTCGTCGTCACCGTGATCGCAGTTGGCAAGCGTGACAAGGGATTGGTGTACCGGTTGGCGGACAAGCGGATCTGAGGCCTTGCTCTGATTCATTCGCGGAGAGTGGCCGAATGCAACTTGTTTCAAATCCAATGCCTCATGTCTTGGTCTGATAGCCCGGTCTCACCCAGGTCCGCTTACTAGCCGCCGTTGGCTGATCCCTGCAAAGGTGACTTCAAACGCAAGCCGGCATTGGAGTACACGCCGCCATTGGCAGCCACTGCGTCGGGTGCGAAGCCGGGATTTTTATTGGCTTGTTCCCATTGATTCGCGTGGCGAGGGCCTCGAACATAAGGAGCCCATTTTCCATATTCTTCTTGCTTCTTGGGATTGATTTCGTATTCCACTGGTACACGAGCGAGGAAAAATGGTTGGCCAGCCTCTTTGCCCCGCGTCGGAACCACAAATGTCCAGCGCTTCACGGCCTTCAGTGCAGCGTTTGCCAGCACCGCGCGCCACCGCTCCATTTCCTTTTCATTGTGTGCCACCGCATTCAAGTTGACTTGCTCTGTCATTGCGTCGTCGACGGTGCCGTCAGCAGCCACTTTGACCACAAGGAATACTTTTCCGCCGACGCGCGCCCGGACGGCTTCATCGGGATAGCGCGGCGCCTTGATAGCCTTGTAGGCTATTTCCGTGCCGGGTTCCGGATCCTTCGGACTGAAATAGGAAGCGGCCAGTTGCAACGTGTAAGTGTCACCATCGAGCGGCTTGGCCACTACCAGAATGCTCATGGAGTTGAGAACCGTGGCAGGTGCAGAAACGCCCTGCGGCAAGGAGTCTACGGCGAACGACCAGGCCTTGATATTGCGATCAAGAAAATCGCGAATGGATGGATCGATCTTTTCCGGCTGGTCCAGTTGATAGCTACGCAATGAGCCGTCCAGATTCACCTCGACGGAGCCAGTCAGTACCATGCTGGCCTCGGCCTGTTTGCGTACTTCGCTGTCGCCGCCGGCCCAAGCGGTGAACGAGGTCAGCGCAAGCGCCACCACCAGGCCGATGCGTACGGCAAAATTCCTTGCATTCATCGCGCTATCCTCTACTCAAGCCGGTCGCCATTCCAAGCTGAAAAATAATTCAATCCATCTTTGGCGTGCGCGTTGTATGCAGAAAGTGGTGGGAATGGGCGGCTGCCGAAAAGAAAAATCGGCGTAACAATTGCTCAATCAGAATCACGCCGATTGTCTTCACCTCGCCATGAAAAACCGGCACCAACTCACTTGTATTTTGAACAAGTGGAACAGACTCTGAGGTGAAAGGTCGGATCAACCTCGACCGCTCATGCCTCGACAGGCTCGCCACGAGCGGTCGAATTTTGTCCGACTCGGATAGTGCTTCGTGGTGCGAGCAAGCGACGGTGGGAGGTCTGGTCAAACTTCGACGCAATCAAAGCGTCGATCCGCATCAACCTCGGCGTCGTAATCGACATCGTCACGATCAAAGCCGAACAGTTTCAGGAACTCGTGCTTGTAGCCGGCGTAGTCGGTGACTTCGCGCAGGTTTTCGGTGGTGACGGTGGGCCACAGTTCCTGGCAGGGGATCTGTACATCGTCGCGCAGCTCCCAGTCGTCGAGGCGCAGGCGGCCTTCGTCGTCGGTGGCCGGCGCGGCGCCGTCGGCGCGATAGAGGCGGTCCTCGAACAGGCGGTTGGCTTGTTCGATCGGGTTTTCGTGGATGCCCTTCTCTTTCATGATCTTGAAGGCGATCGACACATAGAGCGGAATCACCGGGATCGCGGCGCTGGCCTGGGTGACGACGGATTTCATCACGCCGACATAGGCTTCCAGTCCGGGATGACGGTCGCGCAATTCTTTGGCGGTGTTGTCGAGATGCTGCTTGGCCTGACCGAGGGTGCCGTGCCAGTACATCGGCCAGGTGATCTCGGTGCCGATGTAGCTGTAGGCGATGGTCCTGGCCTTGTCGGCAAGTACACCGGCCGCGCTCAGGGCATCGATCCACAGCGCCCAGTCCTCGCCGCCCATGACGGTGACGGTGTCCTTGATTTCCTGTTCGGTGGCCGGTTCGACGCTGGCTTCGATCACGGTGTCCTTGTTGGTGTCGACCGAGGTGTTGGTGAAGGTTTCACCGATGGTCTTCAGCGACGAACGCACGACCTCGCCCGTGTCCGGCATCTTGCGCACGGGTGAGGCCAGCGAATAGACGACCAGGTCAATCGACCCGCCCATCTCGTTCTTGATGAGCTCGATCGCCCTGGCCCGGATTTCATGGGAGAACGCATCGGCATTGATCGATTTGCTGTACAGGCCCGCCTCTTTGGCCGCCTTGTCGAACGCGGCGGAGTTGTACCAGCCGGCGGTGCCGGTCTTGGTTTCACTGCTGGGCTTTTCGAAAAACACGCCGAGTGTGGCTGCGCCGTAACCGAAGGCGGCAGTAATCCGTGAGGCCAGGCCGTAGCCAGTCGAGGCGCCGATCACGAGGACGCGTTTGGGGCCGGCCCCTTCATGTTTGAAGCCTTGAGTGATCCTGATCTGTTCGAACACGTTGAGCTCGCAACCGACTGGATGGGCCGTGGTACAGATGAATCCACGCACTTTGGGTTTGATGATCACGCAATGACTCCGGACGCTATTCGATAATTCGCCAGTGTACCGAAGCACGGTCGACATGCGCTGCCGTAGGGTTTTTGGGAGTGGGAGTTCAGTGACATGCGAAATCAAGTGATTTCAGCTCACGCGCGTCTACGCCTCTAAACAGGGTCACTGGGCCCCTGCCTGCGCAGGGGCGAGTGCGCCCGTGAGGGCGTCGTATCAGCGCGGTGTAAATCCGCGTCGGGGCAAGCCACAGGCCTCGTAGTTGAAGGTAACTGCGTCGCTGAGAGGCGGGGTGGAGAGCAACCGG
>NZ_DASSYD010000166.1:0-3944 GCF_035703485.1 Dokdonella sp.
GTTACCGCGCCACTTGCGGCGACTCTGTGCAGCCGCTGTTGGCCGTCATCAAAACGCCCGCGCACTGGGGCCTCGCATCGTTGCCTCGCAGCCTCAAGCCCGAAGAAGTGGATCGGTTGTTGAGTTCCTTCACGGCGGAACTTCCGTCGGCTCGCCGTGGCTATGCCATCGTTCGCCTGGCACTCGACCTGGGACTGCGCAGCATCGAGATCAATCGGCTGCAACTGGCCGACATCGATTGGCGCACGGGCACTATCACTCTCAAGCATACGAAGGCGCGGCGCCAAGACTTTTTGCCATTGCCGGCGGTCACCGGCCAAGCGCTGGAGGCCTACATTCGTCACGAACGCCCCAAGACCTGCGACGGCGCAATGTTCGTGCGTCACCTCGCGCCACATGACGAACCCATCGGCGTAGACGCCATTCGACGTGTAATGCGCGATGCATTCCGGCGCGCGGGTATCCGCCATGGGCGATCGCATGCTCTGCGTCACACGCTGGCCTGTCGGATCGTCAACCAGGGTGGCTCGATCAAGGAAGTGGCCGATGTGTTGCGGCACCGGTCACTCAACACCTCACTCATCTACGCCAAGCTCGACCACAGCGCGTTGGCCGGCGTCGCACTGCCGTGGCCCGGGAGTGCCCTATGAGCGCTCAAGTTCCCTTACAGGCCCGAGTTGAGCAGTATTTGGCCGAGCGGCGGCGTCTCGGCTTCAAGCTTAGAACCATGGCTTACGCACTGGCGCGCTTCGCCCGCGACATCACCGATGCCGGCCACCATGGCCCACTGACCGTCGATCGGATGGCCGCCTGGGCACGCCAGGCCAAAGGTGGCCGAGGCAACCGCGCTACTTCAGCGCGCCAGCTGAAGCTGCTGCGCCCGTTCACGGCTTGGCTGCGGCAGTTCGAACCGGCCACCGAGGTGCCAGACGAGGCTGTCTTCGGCCGCGTTCCTGGCCGCATGTCGCCGCATATCTATCGCGAGCAGGAGATTGTCGAGCTGCTGACTGCAGCTCGGAAGCTTGGGCCGTCGGGCAGTCTGCGATCGGCGGTGATCGAGACGCTGTTCGGCCTGATCGCTTGCACGGGCCTACGCATCTCAGAAGCGATGGGGCTACAGGACGCCGATGTAGATCTGAAGGGCGGGGTGCTGACGATCCGTCAAAGCAAGTTCGGCAAATCCCGACGGTTGCCATTGCACACGAGCGCAATCGAAGCGTTGACTCGCTACCGAACGCAGCGAACTCGCCATGTGTGCACTACGCCTGACGCACCGTTCTTCATCTCCACACGCGGGCGATTGCTCGGCGAGCCGGTAAGCGACCGTCAGGTCCACCGCATCTTCGAGCAACTTCGCAAGCAACTCGGCTGGGTTGATCGCGGCAGCCACGGCAGGCCTCGCATTCATGACTTACGGCATTCGTTCGCAGTACGCCGACTGGTGCTTTGGCATGAGCAAGGGGTGGACATCAACCAACGGATGCTGGCGTTGTCGACCTACCTCGGTCACGTCAAGATCTCCAACACCTACTGGTATCTCACTGGCGTGCCCGAGCTGATGGGCAGGGTCGGCCAGCGCTTCGAGTGCTTCGTCAATCCGCGGGTGCACGGCGATGAGTAGGGCAGCGAGACCACGAGCGCCGCTGAGCTTTGCCGCGCTTGTGCAGTCCTTCTTCACTGAGCATCTGACTCAGCAACGGGCGATGAGTCCATGCACGATAGCGACCTACCGCGACGCGTTCGTGTTGTTCATGGACTTCACTGTGAGCCACCTGCATAAGCAGCCCACGGCGATCCGGTTGGAGGACGTCACGCCGGCGCTGATCTTGGCGTTCCTCGACCATCTGGAGCACGAGCGCGGTAACGCGGTGCGCACCCGCAATGCCCGGCTGGCAGCGCTACGCGCCTTCCTGAAGTTCGCCGGCCACCGTGACGTCGGTGCACTGCATGTCGTCGAGCAGGCGTTGGGTGTGCCGATGAAGCGCTTTGAGAGACCCATGCTCGGCTTCCTGTCGCGCGAGGAGATGCTGGCAATTATCGGAAAGCCCGGTGCAAGCTGGACCAGCCAGCGCGACCACCTGCTGCTGCACATGCTCTACAACACCGGGGCGCGGGTGTCGGAGATCACGGCTGTGCGCCTGGCCGATGTCGTCCTCGATGGCGCAGCGTGTGTCCACTTGCACGGCAAGGGACGCAAGCAGCGAACGATGCCTCTGTGGCGATCGACGGTCAGAGCGATACGGGCTTGGTTGAGGTTGAACCCCGAGTTGGTACCGGCATCGGCGCTGCTGCCGAATCGGGACGGCCATCCGATGACGCGTACCAATGTCACGCAGCGACTCGCGCTGGCTGTAGTGGCGGCAAGTCCGGTGATGCCGAGCCTGTGTGATCGGCACATATCCCCTCACACGGTGCGCCACACGACAGCGATGCATTTGCTGCAGTCCGGTGAGTCCATCGAGGGAATTGCCTTATGGCTTGGTCACGAGAGTCCGACCACCACGCATCAGTATGTGGAAGCGAACCTCGAGATGAAGGAAAAGGCGCTCGCCAAACTGCAGGATCCCGACACACCTGCCAAGCGCTTCCGAGCCTCGGACTCGTTGATGGAGTTCCTGAAGACGCTGTGATTATGAAAAGGAAAAGAGAGGCGGGCGTGCCGGAGAGTCCGAGTGACAGCCGATCCGGGCGCTCGCCACCTCAGAACTTCTCATAACTGGGGACTTCTCATAATGGCCGTTATGGAGAGCTCTCCATAACGGCCAGAAGCGGACGTTGGCCAGCACAAGATCAAACCGAAAAGCCGCCATTCGTCGATGCGTTTGGTACGTGCTGAGATGCTTGACGGAGGCACTTGTCCGCTGAACCATACGCGCAACGCCCCAGTGCAGTCGATCTGTATTTGACTATTCGGAATTCATCGTGATCCACGGTTGCTGTTCGCTATGTCTTATCGATTCGCAGTTATGCGAGTCGCACATCATTCCGAACGCACTATTCCGTCGAATCAAAAAACGGCAAAAGACTGGAAATCTTATCAAGTTTAATGATCACCCCTGCTCCAAAGTTGTTCGGTCACAGGAATCTTGGTGGGAACACCTTCTATGTCAGAAGTGCGAGGGCAAGATTCGGGACTTCGAAACGTATGGCCTCAAGCTCATCCGAGGCGGCGCTAGCATTCAATTTGCCAAGCATGACGAAGGCATCACTTTTCGGAACCATTCGTACAAGCTGTTCAAGCTATTTCTCACCTCAATTGTCTGGAGAGCCGCAGTCTCTAAGCAGGAGACATTCCACAGCGTGCATGCGCCTGTAGAGGCGATTGAAGCCGCGCGCCAATCCCTGCTCAATGGCGAGGCGCAGTCCCCTGCAAAGTTCGGAGTTCGCCTCGCTCGTTTGGTTGACAATTCAGGAGCGGAAGGTGCTTTTTCGCCCGAAACGTTAAAAACTTTGATCGTCTCGCCCATCGCCAGAGAGCCATCCAACATTGGCTATTCCGTTCTCTTCTTGTTGGAAGGGTTTCTCCTTGAATATTTCATCCCGTTCATGCCGAACAGGCTGCGAGACGAGCATGGAACACATCGAGACTCGCCCACACTGTTCGTTCCATACAGGTGCATATTCATAGTTCCCGAGCTCGCCAATCTCTTAGTTACGGCATACGGCAAGCAGCAGCGGGGGATCATCGCGTTTGATGGCTAACCATCCCCTCAAGTGGAATGCTGCGAATCGACGTTGATGTTGCTCCTAGAATCCTCAATCGTCATGCGCATCTTCTTGATGCTAGCGTCAATTGAATCTGCCATCTAGCATTCACCTACTAACAGGCGGCCCTACAGCACGGTTCAAGCGTGTCTCGGCCTACCGCCTTCGGCCACCGAGAGGCAGTCCTTTGCATGGCTTTCCCTTCAAGCACATCGCGATCAAGGTTCGAACAGTGATTG
>NZ_DASSYD010000091.1:0-3477 GCF_035703485.1 Dokdonella sp.
CGCCTGCGCGAACTGGCCTTCCTCAACTCGGGCGTGACGATCGAGCTGAAGGATGAACGCGGGGAAGGGCGATCGGACACCTTCGCGTACGAGGGCGGCATCCGCTCGTTCGTGCAGCACCTGGCGCAGTTGAAGACCGCACTGCACCCGAACGTGATCAGCCTCCTCTCCGAGCAGGACGGTATCGTCGTCGACCTCGCGATGCAGTGGACCGACTCCTACCAGGAGACGATGTTCTGCTTCACCAACAATATTCCCCAGCGTGACGGCGGCACCCACCTCACCGGTTTCCGCGCTGCGCTGACCCGCTCGCTGCAGAACTACATCGAGAAGGAGGGCCTGGCCAAACACGCCAAGGTCGCGCCTACCGGCGACGACATGCGCGAAGGGATGATTGCGGTGCTGTCGGTGAAAGTGCCCGACCCGAAGTTTTCCTCGCAAACCAAGGACAAACTGGTTTCCTCTGAGGTGAAAACCGCGGTGGAGCAGGCGGTCAACGAGAAGCTCAGCGAATTCCTGCTGGAGCACCCGAACGAGGCGAAGGCGATCGCGTCCAAGGTGGTCGACGCCGCCCGCGCCCGCGAAGCCGCCCGCAAAGCGCGTGAGATGACTCGCCGCAAGGGCGCGCTGGACATCGCCGGCCTGCCCGGCAAGCTGGCCGACTGTCAGGAAAAGGACCCGGCGCTGTGCGAACTGTTCCTGGTCGAGGGCGACTCCGCCGGCGGCTCGGCGAAGCAGGGCCGCAACCGCAAGACCCAGGCCGTGCTGCCGCTGAAAGGCAAGATCCTCAACGTCGAGAAGGCGCGTTTCGACAAGATGCTGTCCTCCGCCGAAGTCGGCACCCTGATCACCGCATTGGGCACGGGCATCGGCAAGGACGACTACAACCCGGACAAGCTGCGCTACCACCGCATCATCCTGATGACCGACGCCGACGTCGACGGTTCGCACATCCGCACCTTGCTGCTGACCTTCTTCTACCGCCAGATGCCGGAGCTGATTGAGCGCGGCCACGTCTACATCGGCCTGCCGCCGCTGTACAAGGTGAAGCAGGGCAAGCAGGAGCTGTACATCAAGGACGACGCGGCGCTGAACGACTACCTGATCTCCAGCGCGGTCGACAACGCTTCGCTGACCTACAGCCCGGACGCGCCGCCGATCACCGGCGAGGCCCTGGAAAAGCTGTTGCGCGGTTACCAGCACGCGCTGGATCAGATCGCCAAGCTGGCGCATCGCTTCGACGCCGCAGTGTTCAATGCGCTGCTGGAACATCCCCCGATCCATGCCGAGCTTTGGGCCGATGAAGCCGCCATGCAGGCATGGCTTGATGGCGCCGCCGGACGGCTGGCCGCCAGTGGCCTGGGCAAACCGCACTACCGCATGGCGTTGCGCCCGGCGCAGGGCGAACAGGTGGTCGCGATCGAGGTGGTCAGGGAGCAGCACGGGTTGACCCACACCTGGCTGTTGCCGCAGCCGTTCTTCAGCAGCAACGAATTCCGGCCCATCCTGGCGATGAGTCAGCAGATCGCCGGCATGATCCAGCCCGATGCCGTGGTGCGCCGTGGCAACGCCTCGCGCGGCGTGCTGAGCTTCCTGGAAGCACGCAACTGGCTGCTGGACGAGGCCAAGAAGGGCCGCAGCATCCAGCGCTTCAAGGGTCTGGGCGAAATGAACCCCGAACAGCTGTGGGACACCACCGTGAATCCGGAAACCCGGCGCATGCTGCAGGTGGGCATCGAGGATGCGATCGCCGCCGACCAGATGTTCTCGATGCTGATGGGCGAAGCCGTGGAGCCGCGTCGCGAGTTCATCGAGGCCAACGCGCTGAAGGTGGCCAATCTCGACATCTGACCATTCGCCCGAGTATGCATCAGTCGTCGCCAAGTGATTGATTTTCAACGAGCTTCCATGCGGCGTTGCAGCTTGTTATCGCACGCCGGCTCGGGTTAATCTCCACAGTTCCCCCGCGTCACTCGATCGATACGCGCAGACAAAACGAGGATCACCATGAAGCATGTCCGTGGATTGACCATGCTGGCGAGTGCGGCATTGTTGCTCGGCCTTGCCAGCAGCCCGGTTCTGGCGCGCAAGCATGAAGACACGCCGAAGAAGGAAGTGCTTTATCCCAACGCCAGCCGGACGGAGCCGAAACTCGACCTGACCAGCGAAAAGGACCAGAAGAACCTCAACGAAGGCCTGGACGCGGTCAACGCGGGAGACAAGGTCAAGGCCCAGCAGGTCCTGCAGCCGATCGTCGATGGCAGCAAGAGCAAGTATGCGCAGGCGCTGGCTCTCCAGGGGCTGGCCAACCTTGCTTACAACGATGGTGACGTCAAGGGAGCAATCAGCCTGCTGCAGCGCTCGTTGGCCATCGGCGTGATTCCGAACGACACCTACTTCCAGCTGCAGTACATGCTTGCCCAGTTCCAGTTGGCCGACGAGCAGTACCAGGCTGCGCTTGACACCGTCGCGAAATGGCGCGCCGAAGGCAAGAAGGAAACCGCCGACTCCTACGCGCTCGAGGGCAACGCGTATTACCGCCTCGCCAAGTATCCAGAGGCAATCGCCGCGATCACCAAGGCCAAGTCGCTGACCACCAAGGCTGAGCCGAGCTGGGACCAGATCCTGATGGCCAGCTACGCCGAATCCGGCCAGGACGACAAGGCGGCCGCACTGGCCACCAGTCAGCTCAATTCGAATCCGGACGATCCCAATGCGCTGAACAACGCCGTGGCCGTGCTGATGCAGGCGCACAAGTACCCTGAAGCGATCCAGCTGATGGAGAAGGCTCGTGCAGCCGGTACGCTGACCAAGGAATCACATTACGTGAACCTGGCCAAGCTGTACCTGATCACCGGCCAGGAAAGCGCCGATCCGGCCCCCAATGCCGCCAAGGCCACCCAGGTCCTGGAAGAGGGCATGAGTAAGGGCGTGGTCAAGCCGACGGCAGAGACCTATGTGCTGCTGGGACAGGCTGCCGAGATCGGCAACAAGACCGACAAGGCCGTCGGCTACTACACGAAGGCTCAGCCGCTCGCCAGCGACGGCGAACCGGCGCTTCGAGCGAGCCGCCTGATGCTCAGCGAAAGCAAGTACAAGCAGGCCAAGACCCTGGTCCAGACCGCCCTCGACAAGGGCGTCAAGGAGAAGGGCAAGGCCTACATGATCCTGGCCGAGTGCGAGCGTGGCATGAAGAACAAGCCTGCCGCCGTTGCCGCCATGAAGAAGGCCGCGCAGGATCCGGAAACCGCCGCGAAGGCCAAGGCCTGGTTGCAGAAGGCCGGCGCCGGCTGAGCGGCAAATCGCATGGCCAGCTGCGGGATGGAATGGCTGTCCATCCGCCCCGCAGCGCTATACAAACGCCATGTGCTGTTGTAACGTTGAAACCTTCCCCTGCGTCTCCCCAGTGGCAAGTTCTCTCCGGCTCCGTCCAGGCATCAGACGGATCCGGGCCAAGCCCTGCGGCAACGTTCTCTT
>NZ_DASSYD010000201.1:0-42453 GCF_035703485.1 Dokdonella sp.
GATTGCCTCGGGGGGCCAGAAAGCAAGTGAATGCCGTTACTCCATTGCGCCCGGATGGCGCGCAAGATTCTGTCCTGCAGCCTGCGTTGAGCGAGTGTGTCGCCCGCGCTGTCCGCCACTACCTGGCCGATATCGATGCACAACCGGCCGACGGATTGCACGCATTGGTCATCAGTGAAGTCGAGTCGCCGCTGTTGCGCGAAGTCCTCGACTGGTGCGGCGGCAACCAGAGTCGTGCCGCTGCAACGCTCGGCATCAATCGGGCGACCCTGCGCAAGAAGCTGCAACAGCACGGATTGAGCTGAGCGTCATCCCGGCGAACTATTCCGTCTGAGGAGAGAATTCGGCCGGGTGGCACGGATTTTCGATGATTCGCAGAACCATGATGCTCGCATGGCTCAACAAGTGGCGGAGCCAGGGGTCACACAGACGGATTCGCGCCCTGTCTGGTAAACCCCGACAGCTTGCATGTGAGCCGCTATACTGCGCGGCTGCACCGATCCGCTTACGGCTGACTCCATGTTCGATACCCCGCTATTACCCGTTCGCCGCGCACTGCTCAGCGTCTCCGACAAGACCGGATTGCTCGATTTTGCGCGCGGACTCGAGTCTCTCGGCACCAGCCTGATCTCGACTGGCGGCACCGCGCAAAGCTTGCGTGAGGCTTCGATGCCCGTCGTTGAAGTCAGCGCCATGACCGGTTTTCCGGAAATCATGGATGGTCGGGTCAAGACCTTGCACCCACTGGTTCATGGTGGTCTGCTCGGGCGACGAGGGATTGATGATGAAGTCATGGCCGCGCATGGCATCAGCGCGATTGATCTGCTCGTCGTCAATCTGTATCCGTTCGACAAGGTCACCGCGCGACCGCAATGCTCGCTCGCCGAAGGAATCGAGAACATCGATATCGGTGGCCCGGCCATGTTGCGTGCCGCGGCCAAGAATCACGAGCATGTGATTGTCGTTGTCGACCCGGCCGACTACGCCGAAGTACTTGATGCGCTGGCCCACGGTGGCACCGGCATTGCCATGCGCCGTCGTCTGGCGGCCAAGGCCTACGCGCACACGGCGCGCTACGACGGCCGGATTGCCAACTGGCTCGGCGCACGCGCGCAAGGCGAAAACAGCGAGCCATTTGCGCCAAGTCTGCATCTTTCCTATGAGCGCAAGCAGGTCTTGCGCTATGGCGAGAACCCGCATCAGGCTGCGGCCCTCTACGTTGAAAGCAATGTGCCCAGCGGCACCGTTGCCGGTGCGCGCGTGCTCGCTGGCAAGGAGCTTTCCTACAACAATCTCGCCGATGCCGACTCTGCCCTGGAGTGCGTCAAGGCGTTCCGGCGTTCTCCAGCTTGCGTCATCGTCAAGCATGCCAATCCATGCGGCGTCGCGCTTGCCGCGAGCGTTCGCGAAGCTTACGAACTGGCCTACGCCTGCGATCCTGTCTCTGCTTTTGGCGGCATCATTGCCTTCAATCATCGTCTCGATCTGGAAACCGCCGAGCTTGTACTCGAGCGCCAGTTCGTCGAAGTCGTGATTGCTCCGGAAGTCGATGAGGCCGCATTGATTGTGTTCGCGAAAAAGCCGAATGTGCGTGTTCTTGCTACCGGCCAGTGGCCTGAACTGGCCAACCATTCCGTTGACTACAAACGCATCGCCGGCGGCATGCTGGCCCAGGATGCGGATCGCGACACCTTGATGTTGACCGACCTGAAAGTGGTCACGAAACGGGTTCCTGATGCTGACGAACTGCGCGACCTGCTGTTCGCCTGGCATGTTGCGATGTACGTGAAATCGAACGCCATCGTGTATGCACGAGACAGTCGTACAATCGGCATCGGCGCAGGCCAGATGAGCCGCGTCATCAGTGCGCGGATTGCCGCGATGAAGGCCGAAGAAGCGGGCCTGACCGTACCTGGCAGCGTCATGGCCTCGGACGCATTCTTTCCATTCCGCGACGGCATCGACGCTGCCGCGGAAGCCGGCATTCGCGCGGTGATCCAGCCAGGCGGCTCGATGCGCGACAAGGAAGTGATCGCCGCCGCCGATGAGAACGATATCGCCATGGTGTTTACCGGCGTGAGACATTTTAGACATTAGCGCGTTGCGCTAATGTCGGGATTTGGGATTCGCAAGGGCGAGTGCGTGCAACTCTCCGAATCTCTCAGCCAATAGCACTCAGATGAAAACTCGCGCCAGCGGGTATTCCACTTCCAAACCTAAAGTTGCAATCCACGCAGTCGAATCCCAAATGCCGAACCCCAAATCCCAAGCTCTCAAGCCATGAAAATTCTCGTCATCGGCGGCGGTGGCCGCGAACATGCTCTGGCATGGAAGCTCGCACAGTCAAAGCGCGTCAGCAATGTGATCGTTGCGCCGGGCAACGCGGGGACTGCGCGTGAGCCGCATATGCGCAACGCCGACGTGGCCGCGGACAATGTTGATGGCTTGTTGCAACTGGCCAGGGATGAAGGCGTCGCCTTGACCGTGGTCGGCCCCGAAGTTCCGTTGGTGCTGGGTGTGGTCGACAAATTTCGTGCGGCGGGTCTGGCCTGTTTTGGTCCCCGCCGTATTGCTGCGCAACTGGAAGGTTCGAAAGCCTTTGCCAAGGCCTTTCTCCAGCGCCGCAACATTCCCACGGCGCGGCATGCCGTATTCACCGATCTCAATGCCGCACTGGCCCATGTTCGTGCCCAGGGTGCGCCGATCGTGATCAAGGCGGATGGTCTTGCGGCCGGCAAGGGCGTGGTTGTCGCACTGACTCTCGGCGATGCCGAGCAAGCGCTGCACGACATGCTCGGCGCGCACTCGTTTGGTGACGCTTCGACCAGTGTGGTCATCGAGGAGTTTCTCGAAGGCGAGGAAGCGAGCTATATCGTCATCTCGGATGGTCAGCACGCGCTGCCAATGGCGACCAGCCAGGATCACAAGCGTGTCGGCGAAGCCGATACCGGTCCGAACACCGGCGGCATGGGTGCATATTCACCGGCACCGGTCGTCACGCCCGAGGTTGATCGCCGGATCATGGAAGAGGTGATCAAGCCGACACTGGCCGGCATGGCAGCGGAGGGCGCTCCCTTCATCGGCTTTCTCTATGCCGGATTGATGATCGACAAGAGTGGTGCGCCGAAGGTCATCGAGTTCAACGTGCGCCTCGGCGATCCGGAGACGCAGCCGATCATGTTGCGCTTGCAGACGGATCTGGTCGAAATAATCGAGGCGGCGCTGGCCGGAAGACTGCAGGACTTTAGCGTGAGTTGGGACCCTCGCCCGGCCATTGCCGTGGTCATGGCGGCTCACGGCTATCCGGGCAAGGTGCGCAGTGGTGACGTGATCCGCGGGCTCGACGTCGACACGGGCAAGGACTGCAAGATTTTCCACGCCGGCACGCGTGAGCGCGATGGCGAGGTGGTCACAGCGGGAGGGCGTGTGCTTTCGGTTTGCGCGCTCGGCGAGGATCTTGCGGCGGCACGCGAACACGTCTATTCAGCCGTTTCGATGATCCGGTTTGACGGAGGTTTTCAGCGTCGCGACATCGGTCACCGCGCCTTGCAGCGTGACGTGTGACCTACAAATAGGAAAATATTTAGTTTCCAGTTTAGACTCGAGTCTCAGTTGTCAAAAACTCTCCCTTCGTTGTCTCTCGATCGAATCGATTCCCAAGGATGAGACTTTGGCGACATACAAAATCACGTGGTTTCATCTCGTGCTTTTCGCGCTTGTCGCCCTTGCGTATGCAGGGATCCAGTGACTTTGTTTCTATAAAGCACGCTCCTTCGTCGCGCGGCATCCCTGCCGTTTTTCACTCGCCTCAGGCGAGCGAGTGTCTTCTCTTTGCGTGGCCAAAGAGAAGGCACCAAGAGAAAGGCCACCCCACAATCGCGCCTTGCGCACAGTCCCTGTGCTCCAGGTCCGCGAGGTTGCTCCGGGGTTCGCCGACAGTCCATCCGTGGACTGGCGTCGAACCCCCGGAGTCGCGTTGCGCAGTCGGAGGGCAGGATGCCCGGAGACCGCTGTAATGGGGTGCTCTTTCTTTTGGTTACTCTTTCTTTGAGCACGCAAAGAAAAGTGACTCGCTCGCCTGAGGCGAGTGAAAAAAGGCATGGATGCCGCGCCGCGAAGCGGCGTAAAGATCAACATGAATCAGAGAGTTGCGAGCTTACCTAGGCACCGCAGAGCTTGTTCTGCGTTTGTCGCAACGTCGGCTCAACGAGCTCGCTACTGCTGTATCGAGAAGTCTGATACAAACTCTTACGAAACCACGAATCGATGACGAAAGTTCTGATCAAGAAACAGCGACGATCGAGTGATTCTTGACGGCTCAGATTCGAGGCCAATCAGCTTGTCTTCAGCGGCAAACGAACGCGCAGATGATTTTCGCCGCGGCGGTATTGGTGGCTGAACTCACGGGTCATCGCGCGCACCATGGCAATGCCGACGCCACCGATGTTGGCTGAGGCGACTGTCGTTGGCAGATGGGTCGCGGCGATCACCGTGGGGTCGAAAGCGACAGCACAATAGCGCAGACGTGCAATCAGCTCATCATTGCTGCAGCGTAACCGGACATGCACCGGGCCGCGAACCGCCTGGGCATGCATGACGACGTTGGCGAGCAATTCATCGAGAACCGTGGCCAGGGATTGACGCACGCTTTCATCGATGCCCGCGGTATCCAGATCTTCGTCCATGCGATCGGCGAAACGACCGATGGCGGCACGTTCTGTCTTCACGCGATAGCGCCATCGGCGCACCGGGCGATTCAGTTTGACCCGCTGATTGCCGCGTTTTGCCATACCCGCTCCCCTTGCAGGCTGCTCTCAGCCTCATCGTGGACGAAGTCGCCCGATCAGGCAAATCCCGCTCCTGATGTGGGTGCGCGCATCGCCGGATTGCCTCGCCTCTGCTAGATTGCCGCAGTCAATTCAGCAAGATCGGGATCATGTCCGAACAAAGCCAGTTCACCCTGCTCGGCAAACGCAGGTTCGCGCCGTTCTTTACCACTCAGGCGCTCGGCGCGTTCAATGACAATGCGTTCCGCCAGGGCATGATTGTCCTGATCGGATTTCATCTTGGCCTGAGCATCGAGGCCGTCAGCTTCTACGCGATGATTGCTCCCGCGATTTTCATCCTGCCGTTCTTCCTGTTTTCGGCCAGCGCCGGACAGATTGCCGAGATGTTCGAGAAATCGCGTCTGATCCGCTACGTCAAGTTGTTCGAGATCGGTGCGATGCTGGTTGCGGTGTATGCGTTCCACGCGCATCAGGTCTGGCTGTTGTTTGTCGTGCTGTTCCTGATGGGCCTGCATTCGACCGTGTTCGGGCCGATCAAGTACGCGATTCTGCCGCAAGCTCTGAAAACCGAAGAACTCGTCGGCGGCAACGGTCTGGTCGAGATGGGTACGTCGATGTCGGTGCTGATCGGCATGATGGCCGGTGGCTCGTTGATGGCGATGGGCGATTTCGGTGCCACTGCAGCATCGATCCTGGTCGTCAGCATTGCCGTCATTGGCTATCTGGTCAGTCGCTCGATTCCGCTGGCGCCGGCGACGGCACCGAACCTCAAGTTCAACTGGAATCCGGCCAGTGAAACGCTGCGTGTAATGCGCTACGTGGTCAAGGACCGCACGATTTTCAATGCGATCCTCGGCATCTCCTGGTTCTGGTTTTTCGGTACCGTGTTCACGGCGCAATTGCCGGCCTATACGCAGACTTATCTCGGCGGTGGTGAAGGCGTACTCAATCTGACTCTGGCCATGTTCTCGGTCGGCGTCGGCATTGGCTCGCTGCTGTGTGAGCGCTTGTCCGGGCACAAGGTCGAAATCGGTCTGGTTCCGTTTGGCTCGATCGGCATGACCGTTTTCGCCATTGATCTGTATTTCTCGCGTCCGCATCTGGCGACCGTGCATGGTTTGAGCGCAGGTGACTTCCTGGTTGCCGCAGGCAGCATCCACATCCTCGTCGACCTGATCCTGATCGGCCTGTTCGCCGGTCTTTTCATCGTGCCGTTGTTCGCTCTCGTGCAGAGCCGGACCGATCGCAGCGAACTGTCTCGCGTGATTGCCGGCAACAACATCCTCAATGCGCTGTTCATGGTGGCCTCGGCTGGTCTTGGTCTTGGTCTGACCGCGCTTGGCCTGAGCATTCCGCAGATTTTCCTCTGCGTGGCCGTGCTCAATGCGCTCGTTGCGATCTACATCTACACGCTGGTGCCCGAGTTCCTCATGCGCTTCCTGTCGTGGATCCTGATCAACACGCTGTACCGGATCCGCAACGAGGGTCTCGACCATGTTCCTGAAGAAGGGCCTGCCTTGCTGGTCTGCAACCATGTCAGCTTCATGGATGCGTTGATTGTTGCCGGCAGTGTGCGTCGACCGGCGCGCTTCGTCATGTATTACAAGATTTTCAATATTCCTGTTCTCAGCTTCATCTTCCGCACTGCCAAGGCGATTCCGATCGCTGCGGCCAAGGAAGATCCGGCCTTGCTTGAAAAGGCCTTTGACGAGATCGATCGAGCCCTCGCCGACGGCGAGATCGTGTGTATTTTTCCTGAAGGCGGGTTGACCTCGGATGGTGAGATCGGGCCATTTCGAAATGGCGTCGAGCGCATTCTCGCGCGGCGTGCCGTGCCGGTCGTGCCGATGGCGCTTCGCGGACTTTGGGGCAGTATCTTCAGCCGCCGTGACAGCAAGCCTGGACGCATGCGACTTCCGCGTCGATTCCGGTCACGTATCGTGCTTGCGGTTGGTGAGGCCGTTGCGCCGGTGAATGCGAGTGCCGCCTTGCTTGAACAGCAGGTCAGGGAATTGCGCGGGACCTGGGCCTGAATTGTTCGACGGGATCAGCAATCGTTGTTGCCGCAGCGTTGAATCAGCGCTTCGTGGCATGCAGCCACTGCTGCCGCACTTGAGCGGCGACACGCGCTGTTTCGCGCAACGGCTTGATCGAGGCGGCGTCTGCGAGTCCATCTACGGAAGTGAGATAGCCCTGGTCGAGCAGAGTTTGATGGAAGCTGCCGATCTTGCCGGTGGCCGGAATCGGTGCAAAGACGTGAACGGGCCTGGCCGTCGCGCAAGCTTCGGAAATCATGTTGACCGAATCGCCGCTGACAATGAATTGCTCTGCCCAGCCGAGAATGCCTCGGTAGGGATTTTCGCCATCGCCGGATCCACCCCAGAAGATTCCCGGCCAGCGCGAAAATTCCTTGCGCAACCGTTCGACCTGTTTGCGTGATGTGCGTCGTGATGTACTGACCAGGAAGCAGCCGCCGTGCCGTGCATGCAGCCTTTCAAGAGCGGCGAACAGCGCTTCGAAATAGGCATCATCCAGCGCAATCGATGCATTCGATGCGCCGATCAATACCGCTCGTCGGGGACCCGCCAGTTTCGAAAACGATGGGAATTCAGATCGACCGTCGGCAAGCCAGGCCTCATCAACCGCATTCAAGCCGCCGAGTGTCTCGATCACGTTGTCACCCGGCAGATGGTCATGCTGTGGGGCAATGACGACATTGAAATGTGCGGGCGCGATGCGCGGATCGAGAATCTGCACGGTAAAGCATTGCTGGTCACTCCAGTCTCGCAGGCAACGGGTCAACAATGCCGCACGACGCCCGCAACCAATGGCGATGGTTGGCCATGGCGAAGCGATCACTCCGCCATGACGGTCGTGCATGCCACGCCGGGCAGCAAGCCGCAGTCTCGGCGCAAGCCAATCCCAAGGATGGCTCACTTGCAGCGAGATTACGCGTGGAACGAGGCCGAGCGCACGCGCCAGGGCAAGTGCCTGGGCCTCGTTGCCGGCCGCGCCGTCACTGATGACCCAACAAGGCGCATCGGTCGTGACTGAGGCCAATTGGTTGGCTTTCGCTGTCTTCATGGCGGGCCGAATTCTGGCTTCTGCAGTGATCGTGTATGCCATTGTCCATCAGTCGGCCGTCTTGAAGGTGTTGAACACTGCACGCACGCCCCCATGACTGTAGGCTTATCCGGATTTTTGCAGCCAGGAGTTTTGATGACGACCCCACTGAACGATTCCGCCCTCGACCAGATCTTCCGCAAGGCGCGCACCTATCGGCGTTCGGCGGCTGCCTGGCTGGACAAACCGGTCGATGATGCCTTGCTGCAGCAGGCCTACGATCTGGCCAAGCTGGGTCCGACCAGTGCCAACTGCCAGCCTTTGCGTGTTGTCTTTGTACGCAGTGCCGAGGCCAAGGAAAGGCTGCGACCGGCATTATCGGAAAGCAATGTCGCCCAGACCATGGCTGCACCGGCCACGGCAATCGTCGCTGCCGATCACGCGTTCTACAAGCATCTGCCGCGACTGTACAAGGAAGAGGATGCGTTGCCCTGGTTCGAAGGCAAGGCCGAGGCCATCGACGCAACGGCATTTCGCAATTCCAGCCTGCAAGGCGCCTATCTGATCATCGCCCTGCGTGCGCTCGGTCTCGATTGCGGGCCGATGTCCGGTTTCCACAATGCTTCGGTCGATGCGGAGTTTTTCGCCGGAACCGAGACAAGATCCAATTTTCTGATCAATATCGGCTACGGTGACCCTGCCACAGTACGCCCACGCGAAGAACGCTTCGAATTTGACGAAGCGTGTCGCATTGCTTGACACCCCCACATGAGGAAATTGAACATGCTGAAACAAACCTTGCTCGCCAGTGCTCTGGCGCTGGTCTCGGGCTCCGTATTTGCTGCAACGGAAGCCTATACGATCGATGGCAACCACACCCAGGCCAATTTCACCTGGACCCACTTCGGCTACTCCAACCCAAGTGGCGGCTTCAACGACATCTCGGGCACGATCAATTTTGATGCCGAGGATCCGACCCGGTCTTCAGTCGATGTGTCGATTGCGATTGACAGTTTGAACACGCAGGTCGAGAAGCTCGACGAGCACCTGAAGAAAGCCGATTTCTTCGACGCGGCGAAGTACCCGACGGCGACCTTCAAGAGTACCCGGATCGTCAAAGGCGCGACCAAGAACGAATTCAAGGTCAGCGGCGATCTGACCATCCACGGCGTGACCAGGCCGGTGACCCTCGACGCCACGCTCAATCGTGCCGAAGCGCATCCCATGTCGAAAAAGCCGACGATTGGATTCGACGGCAGCGTGACCATCAAACGCAGTGATTTCGGCATCGGGGCCTATGTGCCGAATGTCAGCGATGAGATTCGAATCCACATCACCACTGAGGCCAGCGTCGCCAAACCGAAAGCGGAATAACGACTGCGCGGGGTTCAATCGGGATCCCGCGTTCTCCCCCGGTGTGCTGACTTGATCTGCCGCCGGGCGGGTCGTCCTCAGCCCTTCTTGACGCCTTGATTCTTCATCGCTTCAAGGCCGGCCAGATTCAGGGAAGACACTGCCGACTTGATCGCATTCATGTCGAGGCCCTCGCCCTGGCCCTGCAACTTGACCGAAAAGCGCTGGCCGAGAACGATGCCGAACTCGCCACGATGGCTGTTGCTGTCCCAGCTTTCGTTGACCAGGCGACCATCCTGCTTGTAGGTACGCTCATAGCCGGATTCGGTCTGCTTCTCGGATTCAACACCGGCGAAGCCGGCCAGGGCCATCACGCCTTTGGCCCCGCCCATGTCGGTGATTTCCAGGTCAAGACGGTTGTCGTTGGCATCGCGATATCGCGCTTTGCCCGTGCTGACCTGCACGCCCATGACGCCGTTGCGCTCGACCGAGATCGACTCGCGCTTGAAGCCGGCGAGCTTCTCCGGCAAATAAGCCTTGATCTCGTTCGGGGCCAGTGCTTCGACTTGTGAGCCGCCGCCAAGGAGGCTGCCCATCATGGCGCTGGCTGCTTCGGCCTGGGCATTGGCATCGCCGCTGCGCTGCGCCGCTTCCATTTTCTTGCCTTGTTGCTCCATCTTCTGGCCCAGTGCGGCGAGCTTGCCGAACGGGCTGTCTGAATCGATGGTCACGCTGCTGCTTGAACTGTTGCCGAAGTTGATGGCATTGCCGGCGGTGCCAACTGCGGTGATTCCGCTGACGATCACACCAATGATCAGACTCAGGATGAATCCGATGATGATGATGACCACGGTATAGATGACCGACTTCTCCGGCGGGCAACGCATCGTGTGCGGCAAGCCGAGATAGAGCAGGTAGATACCGTAGATTGAACCCGCCAGAGCAACCAGCCAGCCAATCCACGGCACGATCATGGCGATGCTGGCAATCCAGCCCGCGGTATAGGCATAGGCTGCGGTTTTCAGCCCTTGCAGCACATTCTTTTCGCCATCAAAACTCGGCGCAAGAGCGCTGATCAGGAGGCCGACAAGATAGACCAGAGCAAGAATCAGGGCGTACTGGACAATCATTCCGACGATGCCGCTGACGATTGGTGTACGCGCAGTGAAGCCCATGACGCTATAGCCGATCAGGCTGCTCTTGATGAAACCGAACACGGCTGGAATCGCAGCCAGAATCAGAATGTAGTTCTTGTACAGGTTGGCAACGGTTTCCTGTTCCGCTGCAATGACCGGCCATTCAGTCTTCGGTGTCAGCAGAATGGCCTGGACGCGGGCAATGAGTTTCGAGAAATCCATGGTGTCTCCCCTAAAGGTTTGAATGAAACGCTGCGAGTGCGATCGAACGACTGGACATTCTAGGCCAGCCGCGATGCAAGGGTGTGGCCAAATCGTTAGGTCGACTGCGACCTGTTCGACGAGGCAAGTGTGACGAACTTGGCACAATCCGTGCTGCTAAACTAGATGGCTGTCATCTTTTCAGGAGTCGTGGCACATGTCATCGCGTAATCCAGCAGCGGAAACGCGTATTCCGGCGAATGCGGAAAACCGCTATCGAGTCACCCTTGGCGATCTTCCCTTGAGTTGCCCAATGCCGGCAATGTCGTTGTGGAACTCGCATCCGAAGGTCTATCTGCCGATCGAGGATCAGGGCGGCAAGGCGAAATGCCCCTATTGCGGCGCCGACTACGTGCTCGAAAGCTGAACGGCTGTACTGCTTGAATTTCAACCGCCATGCCGAGGTCGATTTGTCCGAACACGGTTCCAATCTGACAAGTCCGCGACTTTGCGTTGTCCAGTTGCTGCCGGCGCTGGCTTCGGGTGGCGCCGAGCGATCTGCGCTCGAGATCGGTCGCGGCCTGGTTGAGGCCGGCCACGAATCGATTGTGATCTCGGGCGGCGGGCGCCTGGTCGAACAACTGGAAGCGCAGGGCAGTCGTCACATCAGTTTGCCGATCGGGCACAAGTCCTTGCGCACCCTGATCCTGATGCCGCGGCTGCGTTCGCTGCTGGCTGAATTGAAGCCCGATATCGTGCACGCCCGATCGCGCTTGCCGGCCTGGCTCGGCTGGCATGCCATTCGCGGACTTCCGGCCCCAAGGCCGCACTTCGTGACCACGGTTCACGGCCTCAATACACCGGGTTGGTACAGCGGCATCATGGCTCGTGGCGAACGCGTCATCTGCGTTTCGAATCTGGTTCGCGATCATGTCCTGCGTCACTATCGCGGCACGAATCCGCAGCGATTGGTGCTGATCCCTCGCGGCGTGGATGCCAACGAGTTTCCATTCGGCTATCAGCCCGATGATGAATGGCGGACAAGATTCTTCGCCGAATACCCGCAATTGCAGGGTGCGCCGCTACTGACCTTGCCCGCGCGCGGCACGCGATTGAAGGGGCATGCCGATGGCATCGAACTGCTCGCTGATTTGAAGGATCGTGGCGTCGAGGCGCGGCTGCTTCTTCTGGGTGCGCGTGAACCCGGTCGCGAGGCCTATATCGCTGAACTCGAGGCACTGGCGGAAAAGCTTGATGTTGCCAATCACCTGGTCATCAGCGCGCAACGTGCTGATGTGCGTGAAGTCATGGCGGTATCAACCCTGATCCTGCAGCTCAGCACTCAGCGCGAGTCGTTTGGTCGAACCGTGATCGAGGCGCTTTCACTGTGCCGTCCGGTGCTGGGCTACGCACATGGCGGTGTTGGCGAACTGCTCACCGAGTTGTATCCGCAGGGTCGCGTGCCGCCGGGTGATCGCGCGCGACTGGCCGAATGCGCAGCCAGCCTGATGCGCAATGCACCGGCGATCCCGTCGCTGACCCGCTATCGGCTCAGCGATATGCAGGAGGCAACCCTGGCCCTTTATGCCGAACTGGTCGCTGAACCCCGGCGTCGTCAAAGTGATCGATGAACACGCTTGAGTCGATGCGCCGCGGTGAGCTCGGCGCGCTGCTGATTGTGCTTGCGGTGCTGATTCTTCTGCCCGTCGGCAGAACCTCGGAATTGCCGATTCTGATCGGTGGCCTGATCGGTATCGGATTGCTGCTGCGTCATCGCATCGAACCTCTCGCTGGTCCCGGATTGCGTCTGACGCTTGTCCTGTTCGCGTGCTACTGGATACCCGTGTTCCTGTCGGCCTTCAGCGCGGTAATGGCGCAGAAATCCTGGATGACTGCGCTCGAAATTCTGCGTTTTCTTCCATTCGCCCTGTTTGTTGCCTGGGCCTTGCGCAAAGGCGAATTCTGGCAACCGTTTCTGGGCGCCGTCGCGGCCGTATCGGCACTCTGGATTATCGATGCCTGGGTGCAGATCGTAGGCGGCTACAGTCTTGCTGGGGCGCCGGAACTCAATCGGATTTCCGGAATCTTCGGTGCGGGAAATCTCAAGCTCGGCCCGGTGCTTGCCGTGTTGTCGCCATTCCTGCTGCTTGCTGCGCGCGAAAAGGCGGGGCGCTGGGGTCTGTTGCTCGCGTTCATCTTTGTGCTGGTGCCAATCCTGATGTCCGGATCGCGTGCGGCCTGGCTGTCATTTGCACTGGTTACCCTGGCGTTTGGCTGGCGCGAAACGCGCAGTTTTCGCCGTTTCTTTCCGCTGCTTCTCGGTGCCTTGCTCGGCGTTGCCCTTTGCGCCGGCCTGATCCTGCGTGATTCGGAGCGCTTCGATTCACGCATAGAACGAAGCCTGCTTGTATTCCAGGGCACCGAGCAGGCCATTGATGAAGCCTCGGCCGGGCGCCTGCGCATCTGGAGCGCGGCAATTGACATGATCAAGGCGCATCCATTGAGCGGAGTCGGTGCCCGTGGCTTCCGCTACGACTACGCCGAGCACGCGTCCGCCGGTGACGATTTTGTCGATGCGGCTACTGGAACAGGCGCCTCGCATGCACACCAGATCGTGCTTGAGGTGCTGACTGAGACGGGCCTGATCGGGCTGATTTTCTGGATCGCTGGCGGTGTGTACGCGATCCGCACCTGGCGTCGCGCAACAACGGATCAACAAGTGCGGGCGTTTGCGCCAGGGCTGGCTCTGGCCGTGATGTGTTTTCCACTGAATACCCACTTCGCCTTCTACTCGGCGTGGTGGGGCCTATTCTTCTGGTGGCTGCTGGCGATCTTTTGTGCCGCCCTGACCGCTGGTGCGAAGCAGGCTGAGGGCAATCCCGCCGACCAGTCCGGCGGCTCCGACAAGCACCGTCCATAGCAGCCAGCGCTTCCAGGCCAGAGGTTCGTGCGGCTCGAGCAAGGCGTTTGCGCCAGCGCTAGGGCGCGCACTGTCGAGCGCGGCCAGCGGCGGTTGCCAGTCCGCACCGAATCGCTTGCGCAGGCTCGAGATAGCGGCTTCAACCGGATAGTCCGGTCGGCGTTCCTGACTGCTGCCAACAGCGAGCAGGAAAGGACCCTCACCCTCGGCGAGAAAAACCAGGCGATCAGCACTGTAACCCACGCGTACGCGCGGAGACTGACTGAGCGGCGTGGCCGAATCGATGCGCAATTCGTCAATGCGCTGTGTGCCGGAGACGCCGATTTCACCACTGTCGATTTCAGTGCCCGCCTGGCGAAGTCGATAAGCAACGAAACCCGCGCGGTGCATCCAGTGCTGCCCGCTTGTGATCGAACTGCTGGTTGAAACATCGAGCTGGGCCAGACTATTGTCGCTGGCAAGATCGATACGCAAGCGGCTCACGGGCACTGATGCAGGCAAGCTGTAGAGATGCCGTCGGTCGCTGTGTTGCATGCTGCCCAGAGCTTGCACCAGCGTCGCATCGAACCATTGAATTCGCTGCCTGAATTCAGAGCGATGCTGTCGTCTTTGCGCCTCGACATGCAGGTTTGCCAGAACCGGGCCATTGTCCAGCCGACGCAAACGCAAATAGCGAAATGGCTGGCCATTCAATTCAATCTCGCGGCGCTCGATACGCAACCCATCGCGCTCAAACAGAGCGATGGTTGCGTCGCTGCGGATTCGCTTCCACGTTTGCAAGTCATCGCTGCCGCCGACATCGTAGCGGGCGACGACGCTGGTCTCAGGGCTGCTCCAATGCAACGTGATTGCGTCGATGCCCTCGTCGAAATCACTGCTGTCGAGCAGCCACTCACTGGCTCTCGAATCTGCTTGTGCAGCGCCAGTCTCGTTGGTTTCGATGCGCTGGACGCGGCCACTTGCATCGCGATTGACGATCAGCTGGAGGTTTGTGTCCGGGCGTGTCGATGGTTCTGTCGGTAACGCGAAGATCGGCAGTTCCGCGGTGCGTTGTTCAACGGATTGTCTGGGCTCGACGCGCCAGCGTGCCATCGGTACCGGCTGCCCGGCCGCGTTGAATATGGCGATGTCGCGAAGGTTCGGCTCTTGTGACCAGTGATAGGCCTCGGTATTGAGCTCGATCTGCCAGGCAGCGCTGCTGCCGTCAGTTTCGATCGGCAACACCATTGCATAGTTGTCCGGGCTCGCGGCAGCTGCGGTTTGCATGCCGAGTACGGCGATCAAGGCGAGGAGTTTCATGCCGATTTCTCCTCCGCGAGCTGACGCGGCGGTGCCGGGGCCAGATAGCCGACCAGGGTGCAGAGCAGGCCATAGGCGATGAACGAGGCGATGCCGAACAGGTTGCCGAGGTGCTGGCGATCAACCAGCAACAACTTGACCAGCACCACGGCCATCAACAGTGCGCTGGCCAGCCACAACGGGCGGTTGCCGCGACGTGAACCGATTACCCAGCCGGCCACGCCGAGTACGCTCCAGACGACTGCAAGGCTGGTTTGCGAGAGGCTCGCGCGGAGCAGGTCGTCGTCCCAGGGTATGCCGCCGAGATGATGCGCAGCCCTCAGCGTGGCCGCGGTGATCAGCAGGAAGCCGGCGATCGAGAGCAGGGCGGGGCGATGGTCGCGGAACAGTTCCGGCGCGTCAGCATCGCGAATCCACAGCGCAAGCAATATCAATGCCGCAATCTGGAACAATTCAAGTGGATTGAGAATTGGCAGCCAGATCAGCGGGTCGCTGGCGCCATCGAGGATCAGGCTGAATCCAAGCATGCCGCCGAGTACGATCGCCTGCGAACCGAGGACGATGCCACGGTAGCGGACAAAGGCTTCAGAAAGTGGCATGGCAATCCAGTGCGGGCGACGCAGGGCCAGCACGAACAAAACCATCAGTGGCAGCGCGATCATCGCCATCATCCAGCCGTTGCCGAGCGTGGCATCGTCGGCGATTTCAATCAGGCGCAGCGCAAACACCACGGTCCAGACCCAGAACCAGCCAAGGTGTGCGGCGGTTTGTTCGGCCGAGGTGCTCTGACCCAAACAAGCCAGTGCACGCCAGCCAAGCACGGCAAAAATGGCGTAACCGAGCAGGTTCCAGGTTTCGAATACCCGACCTTCCATTGCAATCAACAAACTCAATGGAAGGACCAGCCAAACCAGGATCGTGGTGGTCAGCGTCAGGGCCAGGCGCTGCCAGTGGCGCGTGGCCTCGGCTGCCAGCCAGGCACTGACCGCGAGCAAGGCAAGTACGCCGGCGAGCTTGTGCTGGCTCGGTACAAAGCGATCGATTTCGATCAGCCATGCGCAGAACCACCAGCCAAGACCCCACAGATAGAGCGCTCCACTCAAGGCATTCGATGCCCTGGCGCGCTGGTAGAGCCAGGCACAAGTCAGGCCACCGAGACAGATCAGTATTGCGCCGGCGAAATGGCCGTTGGCGATTGGCAAACCAAATTCGAAGCGCCCCCATTCGAACGCGATCACGAATGCACCGCCGGCGAGCCCTTGCAGGAGCAAACCGATCCAGCGCGGCAAGCGTCGATCCTGGCGCAGGCCAAGCCAGACCAGAGCGGCACCTTCAAGGGCGAAGATACAACCAGTCGTGCGTGCCGACAGGGCCAGTGGAACCGAAAGCGTCGAGAAGCCCAAGGCGAGCACGGCAAATGATTCACCGAGAATACGCAGGCGACGAATCAGACTGGCCGCGAGCAGCAGATAGATGATGCCGAGAGCCAGTGCCGAGATCGCCAGCGGTGTGCGCTCCCACTCAAGCAGTGCGCCTTGCAGGGCGAATGCGGCCAGTGGATTGCCAAACAGCAAGGTACCGTCGATGGCATCGCGCTTTTCCGGCGAGCGTTTCAGCGCATACAGGATCGGAACGGCGAGATAGATCGCAAAGAACAGCAGCAGGAAGGGTTCGGTGCTGTTAAACAGATTGCCGCGATAGGACAACACACCCCACAGCGTGCCAATCGCGTAAGTAAAGAAGAAGCCAATCAGGTTCAGTATCCGCCAGGAGCGTTTCCAGGCGATCGCGAAAACCGCGATATTGAGCAAGGCGTAGTAGGAGAACAAGGCGACATGGTTGCCGCTGCCGGTCGAAATCAGAATTGGTGCAGCAAAGCCGGCAAGAATGCCAAGCACGGCCAGAGCCAGTGCATCCTGCAGCACGGCCAGCACACAGACGCCGGCGACGAGAATCAGCATCAAGGCAAATGCCGGCGTCGCCGGCAGCAGGTGATACAGGCGAAAGGCGGCGAATACGGTCAGCAGTAGCATGCCAATTGCGCCACCTTGCAGACTCAGAGAAAACGCACGCTTCGTGTCGCGCTGGCGCCAGGCAAAGGCCAGCGCCGCGATCGAGGCCAGGGCGATGCCGGCCAGACGGAACTCAATCGGAAAGGTGAACCAGCCTTCGTCAGCCGCGTATTTCAGCAGTGCAGCGACGCCGGCGAACAGCACAAGCATGCCGACCTTGACTGGCACATTGCCTTCGGTAAACCAGCTCTTGATTCGGTCGAATATATCCGCAGAAGGTTCTTCGTGCCAATCAGCAGGCTCCGCGGCAGAGGCCGGTTGCACCGCTTGTGACCAGACCGGCGTGGGCACTGGTGCTGGTACCGGCGGCATCGCTGCATCCTGTTTGACCACAGGCGTTTCATCAGCAGCGGATGGGAATCGCTGCGCGGCAGCCGGTCCTGGCGTAGCCGGTGCCGGAGCGGGAGCGGGTGCGCTGTCACGCAGGTCGAGCGTCGCCTCAGCAACAGGTCGTGACGGACTCCTGGCGATGCCGGCACGCAGCTCCTTCTGTTCCAGGGCAGCGAGACGCGCTTCGCCATCGTGCAAGCGTTTGGCCATCTGGCCGAGTCGCCAAAGCAGAAAACCGAATCCCGCGCCGCAAAAAAGACCAAACCAGGCCATGGATCGGTATGAAACCGTCGAGCCGAACAGGAGGCCAAGTAGTGCGCCGCCGATGATCCAGGCCAATCCCATGCGTCTCACTCCCTGCTTCTGTGTTGCCGCTCAATCGTATACCGGCGCTTCGCCCTTTGGACGAGTCTTGAAGCGCCGATGGATCCAAAGGTACTGGTTGGGTGCTTCGCGCGTCATGCGTTCGATCATGCCATTGATTCGCGCCGTATCGACACCTACGTCGTCGCCCGGAAACCCGGCCAGCGGCGCTTCCAGGCGCAGCGCGTAGCCGCCTTCAGGCAGGCGACGATGAAAGAACGGAATCACGCAGGCGCCGGAAAGGCGAGCCAGATGGTGAGTGGCAGTCAGGGTCGAGGCGCTGATGCCGAAGAAGGGAACAAACACCGTGTCCTTGCCGCGCATGTCCTGATCCGGTGCGTACCAGATGCGTCCGCCGGATTTCATGTAGCGCACACAGGCGCGCACCTCGTTCTTGGTGAACATGGTTGCGGCATAGTGCTGGCGCGCGCGGCGGATCGCCCATTCGAAAGCGGCATCGCCGTGTTCGCGGTACATGCCGGCCAGTTCGATGCCGCCGCGTTCGACCAGCAGACGCCCGGCCAGCTCGAGATGCGAGAAGTGTGCACCGGTCAGCAGAACGCCCTGGCCGCGTGCTCTCGCCGCCTCGATGTGTTCGATGCCCTCAATGGTCACCGGGACACTGGCAATGGCACGGCGGGAGCCCATCCAGGCGAGCGCAAACTCGACCAGCATGAGGCCGACATCGCGCAGACTGTCCTCAAGCAGGCGCGCGCGCGTTGCCGCATCCAGCTCGGCAAAGCACAGCTCGATATTGCGCGCGGCAATGCGCCGCCGCGAACCTGGAATGCGCGCGATCAACCAGCCGATTCCACGCCCTACCCGCATCAGTGCGCGATAGGGCAGGCACGACAGCAACCAGAGCAGGCCGAGCCCGATCCAGGCCGGCCAATGGCGGGGGCTGAGCAAGCCGGGGCGAAACGTTGGCGGACCTGATGACATTCCCCGATTATGGCGGTCGCGCCTGATTCTGCCTATGTCACCACGTAGCCCTGCGCAGAGCTTGATCGGTGCTTCCCTTATACTTCGCGGCCTTGCCCGACTGCGAATTCCGTCTTGCTGCGCCTGCTTTACACCCTGACCATGTACTTGTTGACGCCGGTGATTCTGTATCGGCTGGCCGCGCGCGGTCTGCGTTATCGGCGCTATCTTTCGCGCTGGAAGGAACGTTTCGGCTTTTTCCCGTCGCCGCGCTTCACCAACAGCAGCTGGGTGCATGCGGTTTCAGTGGGCGAGGTCAATGCGGCGGTGCCGCTGATCGAGGCCTTGATTCGCCGCTTTCCGGATTCGCCAATGGTGGTGACAACGGTCACACCGACCGGTTCCGAGCGCGTGCAGCAACTGTTCGGCGAGCGGATCTTTCATGTCTACCTGCCTTATGACCTGCCGGCTTCGGTCAAGCGCTTTCTGGATCGCATCAAGCCGAGGTTCGCGGTGATCATGGAAACCGAAATCTGGCCGAACCTGTTTGTGACCTGCCGTGAACGGTCGATTCCTATCGTGGTCACCAACGCTCGCCTGTCAAAGCGCAGCCTGAAAGGTTACGGCCCGGTGCGACCGCTGGCTCGACGCGCCATTCGCTGCGCGAATTTCGTCGCCGCCCAGTCGCCTGTGGATGCCGAGCGTTTGCGCCTGCTTGGCGCTGCAGTGACGCGATTGGCAGTGATCGGCAATCTCAAGTTCGACATGACAATACCGCCCGATCTGGCCGACAGTACCAGGAAGATGCGCGAGTCGTGGGGAGTAAAGCGACCCGTGTGGATCGCCGCGAGTACTCACGAAGGTGAGGAGTTGCCGGTGCTCAAGGCCCACAGTGCCGTGCTGCAGCGCTATCCGGATGCGCTGCTGCTGATTGCACCGCGTCATCCCGAGCGCTTCAAGCCGATTGTCGGTGTCTGCCGTTCGCTCGGCTTCAGTACGCGGGTGCGCAGTGAAGATGTACTTGCAGATGAGAGCTGCCAGTGCTTCGTCATCGACAGCATGGGTGAATTGCTGCAGTTCTATGCCTGCGCCGACGTCGCCTTTGTCGGCGGCAGTCTTGAGCCGATCGGCGGGCACAATCTGCTCGAACCTGCCGCTCTCGGCAAGCCGGTGATCGTCGGTCCGCATACTTTCAATACCGAAGAAATCGCCGATAGCCTGATCGCCGCGAAGGCGGTCTTGCGGGTTGCCGATGAAACCGAGCTTGGCGCCGACCTGATCCGTTTGTTCACTCATGCGGGAGAGCGGCAGGCCATGGGCCAGGCGGCACAAGCGGTCATCGAGCGCGAACGCGGCGCCGTTGAGCGCACGGTCAGAATCCTCGAGCAGGTGCTTGGTGAAGCGGGAGGGGGGAGTGGGGAGTAGGGCAAGCAAAATGCGTTTCGCCGCAAACCAGTAGCAGCGCCTACAGGCGCGATGAATATTGCCGACCATGAAGGCAACCGCGTTTGCTCAGCTTTGCTTCAAACGCTTGCCTTGAGTCTTTCGAGGGGAGACTCCCACAAATATCTTGTCGATCGATAAAAGGTGGGAGTCGGTGAAACACTGGGCGCGAGGCCCTTGGCAGGGAGTTTCAATTCTGGTCGGATATCGAAACAGGCCTTAAGGCAAGTGGAAAATCTTGCGCTAAATCGCTGTCCCCACTCCCCATTCCCTACTCCCTACTCCCGCTTCACTCAAGCAAGGCATTGACCGCTTCGAGATCCTGAATTTCGATGATGCCGGCGGCCTGCTTGAGGCGCAGACCGTTGAGGACGAAGGCGTGGCGTGCTTGCGAGTAGCTACTTTGTGCCGACAGCAATTGCTGCTGGCTGATCAGCACGTCGACGATGGTGCGCGTACCGACTTCATAACCGGCCTGGGTTGCGTCGAGTGAACTCTGAGCCGAGACGACGGCCTGGCGGGTGGCTTCGACCTGGCTGACACCGGCAATCACGGCACGGTAACTGTTGCGCGTGCTGCGCTCGATCAGGCGCTTCTGCAGCTCGTACTGATCCTGGGCGGCATCGCGTGTGTAGATCGACTGGCGGACCCGCGATTGGGTGAAGCCGCCGGAGAAAATCGGCACGTTGAGGGTCAGCCCGACCGTGGTCGACCAACTTTCACTGTTGGTGTGAAAGGCGTCGTTGAAGCTTGATGCGCTGTTATCGGACCAACGCGGATTCTTTGAGTAGATTATCCGACCATTGATTGTCGGCAGATGGCCTGAACGTGCGGTCTGGATGTTGGCTTTGGCGGCATCAAGATCGTACGCATAGGAGCTCAAAACGGGACTCTGGGCGACGGCGACGTTGACCCAATCGTCCGGGCTTTCGGGATTCGGCTTGTTCAGCGGCAGATCGTCGCGCAGCTTCTTGAGTTCGCCAGGCTCCTTGTTGGTGAGCTGACGCAGGGCTTCCTTGTTGTCATCGAGCGTGTTTCGCGCGGTGATGACATTGGCCACCGAAGTGTCGTGCTGGGCCTTGGCATCGTTGACGTCGGTAATTGCGGAAAGGCCGACGTCGAAGCGCTGTTGGGCCTGTTCCATCTGGCGACCCAGGGCCTGTTCGTTGGCCTGGGCGAATTTGAGCGCATCCTCTGCCGTCAGTACGTCGAAATAGAAGGTAGCGACACGGATCAGCAGATCCTGCTGGGCGGCTTCGTAAGTGGCATCACCGGCCTTGGCTGAAGCCCGCGCCGACTTCAGCGCGGTCCATTTGCTCAAATCGAGAATGCTCTGGTCGAGTTGACCACTCAGCGTGCGACTGTAGTTATCCGACGATGTCGAGACGTTGACCAGGCTCTGGCTGCCATCGGGATTGGTGACGAACTGCGGACCACCACTGGTGCCGTGGCTCTTCGAATAGCTCAGCGACGCACCGATTTGTGGCAGCAAGGCGGAGCGTGCCTGATCGACGTTCTCGCTGATGGCTTGGCTGTTGGCCTCGGCACCGGCGAGTTGTGGATCGGAAGATCGCGCTTCGCTGTAGATCTGCATCAGGTCGTCAGCGTGCGCCATGCTGGCGCTTGCGCCGAGCACCAAAGCCAGCGCGATCGACAGGGAACGGGGAGCATTCATCGGTTCATCCTCGGGAGTTTGCAGTGCCCGATCCAGGCTTTCATCACAGCGTGAAGTGCGCGGGTGGCGAGGCGTGGGTCAGGTACGGGATATCGGTTTCAAACAGACTTTCAGTCTGCCAGTGGTTGTCATCAACGCGCGTGTGCAATAAGGCCTGCATCGCGGGTGACTCGCCGCAGATTGCGAACAGGCACCCACCAGGCTTTACCCAGCTCTTGACGCGCTCAGGCAACGCAAAAACCGCGCCAGTCAGCACGACGCAGTCAAAAGTCGACGATGGCTGGTACTCCATCAAGGCTTCAGCGACCTCGATCCGGACCCGGGAAAGGCCGGCTTGATCAAGGTTCGCGCGGGCATTCGAGGCCAGGTCGGCATGCTGCTCGATGCTGGTGACATCGCCTCCGAGCTCGGCCATGCAGGCGGCGAGAAAGCCGGAACCGGTTCCGATTTCGAGCACCCGTTGTCCGTTTTCGATCATGATCGCCTGCAAGATGCGGCCTTCGACAACAGGTTTCAGCATCACCTCGCCATGGCCAAGCGGCAGTTGCACGTCGACGAAGGCCATGTCGCGATAGCGTGGCGGCACGAAATCTTCGCGATGCAGGCGGGAAAGCACATCGAGCACGCGCGGATCGAGCACCTCCCAGGTGCGAATCTGGTTCTCGACCATGTTGCTGCGGGCCACCTCAAGATTCATTGACATCGGAAGTTCCAAAAACAGGAAAAAAGGGGCGAAAGCATAGAAGGTCTGTCGGCGGGCAGCAAATCATTGTAAACAGGTTGCGTCGAATCGGCGAAGGCGGCCCGTGTCAATCAGGCAGCAACCGTACCCCAGTGATGGAGAGTTGCCAGCGCAGATTGGATCTGGGCGGCCCTCGAACGCACACTCGAAGCCAGCCCGGGATCGACCGTCGCCAAGGCACCCAGACCATTGGATGCGGATACCGCGGAAATGGTTGCCAACTGCAGAGCGAGCCAATGATCCAGACGTCCGCGGTCGTCCACGGACAACCTGGACAGGCAGCCCCGTGCATTGCTGCGCAAAGCGGTGGCGGAAATCCGGCCGCATCGACCCGCCTCTTCAAGCAAGGCGGAGAATGCCTGCTGTGCCAAGCGCAGTCGCCACATATCGAGTGCACTTGGGTCATTCAATTTGATTGCTGAATCAGCCATTTTCGCCTCTCACCAGTTCGTCGGTACGGAATCGGTCAAGATGACCGGCGCCGAGCATGTCGGATTTCAGGTTTGTGATCTTTGCAATTCCGATACCAACCGTTCGGTCCGGAGTTCTCATGAAGTTGCGATGATCGCGCAGAACATTGGATTGACTGTGCAGATTCAAGGGAGAAACAGACTCCTGGTCAATTCATGAAGTTTCCGCGCGCGGTTCGGTTTCGCGATGGATACGGAACCATGCCGCATACAAGGCTGGCAGGAACATCAGGGTAAACGCGGTGGCCACGGTCAAGCCGCCCATGATGGCAACCGCCATGGGGCCGAAGAAGGCGCTGCGCGACAGCGGAATCATGGCGAGAATGGCGGCCGAGGCAGTCAGTACGATGGGCCGTGAGCGACGCACGGTCGCATCGACAATCGCATCCCAGGGGCGATGGCCCTCGCCAATATCGTGCTCGATCTGGTCGACCAGAATCACTGAATTGCGCATGATCATGCCGAACATCGCAATCGTGCCGAGCATGGCGACGAATCCGAAAGGGACCTGCAAGACGAGCAGAAAAAGAACCACGCCAATGAGGCCGAGTGGAGCCGTCAGGACAACCAGAAGCACGCGCTGAAAACTGCGCAACTGCAACATCAGCACACTGAGCACAACCAGCACGAACAGCGGGATGCCGGCATTCACTGAACCCTGCCCCTTGGCCGATTCCTCGACGGAGCCACCGGTGACCAGATGATAGCCTTGCGCCAGCTCGGAGCGAATCTTTCCAAGCTGCGGCTGAATTTGCGCATCGATGGTTGCCGGCTGCAGAGCACCTTCAATATCGGCGCGCACGGTTACCGTCGGCAAGCGGTCGCGACGCCAGATGATGCCTTCCTCGAAACCATATTCGAATGTGGCTATATGACCCAGCGGGATGCTTTTTCCGGAAGCAGTCGGAACGGAGAGGCTTTTGAGCAAGCTCATTTGCGCACGCTCATCGGCAGTGCCGCGGAGTAGCACGCCGATCAACTGGTCGCGTTCGCGATAAGTTGCGATCGGCGCGCCATTCAACGAGCTTTGCAGGAAATTTGCGACATCTTCGGAGCTGACGCCAAGCGCGCGCGCGCGATCCTGATCAATGGCCAGACGGATCACCTTGCTCGGCTCTTCCCAGTCCAGATTCACGTTGCGCGCATTCGGGTTCTCTCGAACTACCGCAGCGACTTTGCGCGCCAACTCGCGCACGGTGTCGATTTCGGCGCCGGAAACGCGATATTGCAGTGGATAGCCGACTGGCGGGCCGTTTTCGAGGCGGATGACGCGTGCGCGCAGCTCCGGGAAGCCATTCTCGAACAGCGTCAGCAACTCCTTGCGCAGTGATTCGCGCTCGTCATTGCCATGGGTAAGCAAGACAAACTGCGCGAAACTCGCTTGTGGCAACTGTTGGTCCAGCGGCAGATAGAAACGCGGCGTGCCTGAGCCGACATAGCTGACATAGTTTTCCAACTCGGGCCGTTTGGCCAGCCAGGCTTCGAGCTTCTTTACCTGGGTCTCGGTTGCGGTCAGCGATGAGCCTTCGCCGAGTTTGAAATCAACCAGCAACTCCGGTCGAGTCGACTCGGGGAAGAATTGCTGCTGGACGAAACCAAAACCGAAAATAGCCAGAATAAAGAGGACAACCGTACCACCGATGACGATGAAACGATGCTCGACGCAGCTTTCGACGAAGCGCCGGAAACGTTGGTAGAACGGTGTGCCATACGGATCGTGACTGGCCTGGTCCGGCCTGTCGGAGATGCCGCCGAACCAGCTTGGCAAGGGCTGACGCAGACGCTGCAGACGCGATGCCAATGCCCCGCGAGCCCGCGTATCGGCCGGGGATTTCGGGTCTGGCAAGAACTTGTAGCCGAGATAGGGAATGAAAACGACCGCTGCGATCCAGGACAGAACCAGAGCGATCGTGACCACTTCAAAAATCGCCCGCGTGTATTCGCCGGTGCCGGATCTGGCTGTCGCAATGGGCAGGAAGCCGGCCGCCGTCACCAGCGTGCCGGTCAGCATCGGAAACGCGGTCGAGGTATAGGCAAAGGCCGCCGCACTCATGCGATCCATGCCTTGCTCCATCTTGATCGCCATCATTTCCACGGCAATGATGGCGTCATCGACGAGCAGGCCCAGACCGAGAACCAGTGCGCCGAGCGAAATCTTGTGCAGACCGATACCGAAGAAATGCATCGCGCCAAAGGTCATGGCCAGCACCAGCGGAATCGAGATCGCGACAACGAATCCGCTGCGTAATCCCAGTGAAAAGAAGCTGACCAGCAGGACGATCAGGACCGCTTCGGCCAGGGTGCGCACAAATTCGCCGACTGAACGACGCACTGCGGCGGGCTGGTCGGCAACTTTGTGCAAATCGAGACCGACCGGCAAGGTCTTGCCGATCTGTGCGGTCGCCGCTTCCAGATCGTGGCCGAGGGCGATGATGTCACCGCCACTGCGCATCGAAAGCGCGATGCCGATGGCCGGTTTGCCTTCAAAGCGCATGCGCGGTTGCGGCGGGTCGACGAAGCCACGCTTGACCGTGGCGATGTCGCCGAGCCGAAACAAGCGGCCATTGCTGCCGCGGATACTGAGCTCGCGAATCGCCTCGACCGAATCCAGAGCGCCGGTTGTGCGCAGGTAAATTCGGTCCGTGGCCGTCTCGAAACTGCCGGCGGGTGCAATGGCGTTCTGCGTCGCCAAGGTATGTTGCAGCTCGGCAAAGCTGACGCCGAGGGTGGCCAGCTTGGCATTCGAGGCTTCAACGTAGATCTTCGGGTCCTGGCGACCGATCAGCTCGATCTTGGCGACGTCAGGGACGCGCAACAGCTCAAGCTTGATGCGTTCGGCATAGTCGCGCAGGTCGCCATCATCGAATCCGTCGCCGGTCAGTGCATAAATGTTGCCGAAGGTGTCGCCAAACTCGTCGTTGAAAAACGGGCCGCGAATATCGGTGGGCAGGGCGTAGCGGATATCAGCCACCTTCTTGCGCACCTGATACCAGACATCGGGGACGCGGGCGGGATCGATGGAATCCTTGACCACGAAAAATATCTGCGATTCACCGGGCCGCGAGTAACTGCGCAGATAATCGAGATCGGGAATTTCCTGAAGTTTCTTCTCGATCGTCTCGGTAACCTTCTCGGAAATTTCCAACGCTGTAGCGCCCGGCCACTGGGTCTGCACAACCATGGCCTTGAAGGTGAACGGCGGGTCCTCGGCCTGACCTAGCCCGCGGTATGACCAGATGCCGATGATCCCGAACAGGATGATCGAGTACAGGACCAGAGACTGGTTGCGCAGCGCCCACGAGGAGAGATTGAATGAAGCCATCGATCAGAAAACCCCTGGTCTGGACTGGCTGAGGCGAGTTATCCCTGTGCCGTCAGACCGTGTGAAGGTCCTCCTCACTGTGCCGCCGGCGGGGAGGGGGGAGAATCTCCGGCAGCACAGGAAGAGGGTTTGAACATCAAAACGAAACGCGGCGGTTCTGTGCATCGATCGGACTGACGACTTCGCCTTCGCGCAAACGATGCACGCCGGCGGTGACGATCCAGGTCTGGACGACAAGTCCCTCACTGATGAATGCAACAGTTTCGTCAAACTTGTCGACCACGACCGGTGTCAAATGGACCTTTCGGGTTGCCGTATCGAATTGCCACAGCGCCGCCTTTCCTTCCTTCTCGTAGACCGCACTGAGTGGAACGATGAATCGCCCTTGTGCATTGTTCGATGCAAAAAAATAGACGCGTGCGCTCTGTCCCAGTCGCGGTTTCGACGATTCATCGTCGAACGCGACCCGAACTCGGAAGGTCCGTGTGGTTGCATCCGCAGCCGGTGCAATTTCACGGACCCGGCCCGAACTCCTGTTGCCGCTGTCAGTCCACAGTTCGACCTGAGCCTCCGAGCCAATGCGCATTCCGGATATGGCTTGCTCGGGAACGTTGATTTCGACTTCGCTGGCGCCATCATGAGCCAGATTGAGCACCGTTTGACCGGTGCCGACCACCTGTCCCGCTTCAGCCAGGACCGTCGTGATCACGCCATCGGCATCGGCACGCAAATCCGCGTAGCCGGTCTGATTTGTTGCCGCATTCAGAGCCGCCTGCGCTTCAGTGACATGTGCGCGCGCCGCTTCCAGAGCATTGGCCTTGGCTTCCAGATTGATCTGGCTGACGAAATTTTGTGCGTGTAGCGTCTGGTAGCGCTGGTGCTCGGACTCCGCCAGGCGAAACGCGGCTTGCGCCGACGCCAGTGTCGCGCGGGCACTCGAACTGGCCAATTCGAGATCGCGAGGATCCAGCTCGGCCAGCACTTGACCCTTGTCGACGTGATTTCCGACATCCACAAGACGCGCCTTGATCTTGCCGCCGACCCGAAAGCCCAGAGCACTTTCATAGCGTGCGCGCACTTCACCCGGGTAGACCGAGACGCCCTTGTCGTTGGCTGTTTCGACCTGGGCAACCCGGGCCACGCGCGGCGCCTCGGCTACTTCCGGCTTTGCCCCGCAACTCGCCAGCAAGGCAATCAGGGTTGCGCCGAGAATCGGCCGACAGACGGGGAGTGGGAGCATCGATAGAGTCACAAGGTGGGAGACAGTTGGTGTACTGCGTGGTATAGTAATGAATCAGAACTCACGAGTCCAGTAATTTCTCCATGAATGCAGCGATAGTAAAACCCTGTGGACCCGGTCGACCGAAAGATCTCGGCAAGCGTGCGGCGATCCTGGAGGCGGCCAAGTGCCTGTTCCCCGAACACGGTTTTGATGGCACCAGCATGGATGCCATTGCCGCACAGGCAGGTGTCTCCAAGCTCACCGTCTATAGTCATTTCACTGACAAGGAGACGCTTTTTACTGAGGCCGTGCGGGAAAAATGCAGCGAGCAGATGCCGAACACCTTGTTCGACGTTGATACGCGTGGCTCATTGCGTGATCAGTTGCTGGCCATTGCCAAGGCGTTCTTTGCGCTTGCGACCAGCGAAGAATCGATTGCCTTGCACCGATTGCTGACGGCGCGTGCGGGCGAGTCGACAAAGCTCGCGCAGAGATTCTGGGAGGCCGGGCCGCAAACCTTGCAGAACGAGTTTGCCGGCTTTCTGCAACGTGAAGTCGATGCAGGTCAGCTCGAAGTCAACGACATCAAGCGCGCGTCTTCGCAGTTCTTCTGTCTGCTGAAAGGAGAGCTGCATGCACGCCAATTGTGTGGCTGTGTCGAGGCCACGGCGTCGCAGGACGAGATCGAACAGCACCTGCAGGCCAGTGTCGACATGTTCATGCGTGCTTACGCGCCGGGCAACGCTGCGCCACGCTGATTGCGTCTGGCAGGCTGTTGAATTTCTGCGCGAGTCGGCGTTAAAAATGTCTGTTTACCGTATATAAGCCCGGCTTTTTCGGCCCGTTTCGCTTTGTCTCGCACTCGCCAGAGCGAAGTTCAACAGCCTGCCAGGACTCAGTCCTCGTTGTTGCCGATCCAGGATTCGATGGCACTGAGGTCAGCATCGGATATGTCGATAAAGTGGAAGCCAGCCCAGAACTGTCCGGGCACATTGGCCGGCTCCGACCACATCTGCTGAACGCCGACGTTGATCGCATGCGCCTTGTTGTGATCATCGTCCAACTCGAAGCCAAGTTGAAACAAGGCGTCGCTCGCGATTTCTGATTCGCAGACCATGAGCATGCCATCGGAAGAGAGATTTCCGATCCGACCCAGAACCTCGCCGGTCATCATGTTGTTGACCGGCGTGTTGGTGAAAGGGGTTTTGCGCAGTGAGCGTCGATATTCGTTCATGAAGGTAACCCTCAGGCCGATGCCGGTAAGGGGCTCTGCCCGGAAAAATGTTTCAGCTTGTCCTTGATCGCGTTCCACGCCCGATCAACGAAGCTTTCAGTTTCGTCCTTGTGCAATCGAACCTGGCCGGAAACAAGATCCCGCGCCAACTGCTCGATCGACCGTTCATCAGAGCGAGCACCGCGTTGGTTGACGAACAGGCAGCGACCGGTGACGGTTGAGAACCATGCAAGCTTGCGTCGAACGGTACTGCCTTGCTGATTGGTGACGAAATCGAACCAGGTGCCAAACGGGAACGTGCGAATTCGTTGCACCATTTCCTTCTCGGCAGCGGTCAGGGCTTTCGCCTTCGGCGCGCTCGCTTTCTCGTCGGCTACCTGTTTTGCCGATAGCGCATCGCCGCCGAGACGTGTCTTGCTCTTCAACGCGTGCGTAATTTCGGTATGACTGGTCTTTTTCTCAAGCGAAGCGGGATCAAACAGCTTGCCGAGGACGCCGTCGATTTCATCGTTGTGAAGTCCGACCTGCTGAAGGCCGTTGCGGACCTCTTCGCGGATCTTGTCGTCGACCCTGGCAATGTCCGCACCGGACCCGATCTGCATCAGCTGATCGGCAACCGCCAGGCAGCGTCGGTAGGCCTGACTGTCCTCGCCTTGGCGCAACAAGGTCAGGGCGAGCACGTCAGTCCACGCCTGTTCGAGCACGGCGCGCACCATCGGTGCAGGTTTGCCGCGCTTCAGCAATCGCGCAATCGCGGTGTTTGCCTGTTCGCGGGAAAGGTCGAGCCGCTCACGGCCCTTGGCTGCATCGATGTGCCGTCGCTCGGTAATTTCAGCGCGCCGGGTAACCTGGGACATGTAGCGTCCGAAGTCATCCAGTAGCGATTCCATCAAGCCGATGTCACCGTTGAATTCGTTGGTCACGCGGTCGACCATCGAGTTCATCGTGTCGACCATGCCGCTGTCGGTTTCCTCGTCGCTCATCCACTTCGCACTGGCTTCGGCGACGTTGTTGAGCAACTGCCGTGCCGGATGATTGCGTTGAGTGAAAAAATGCTTGTCGCTGATGGCGCTGCGCAGCACTGGAACCTGCAGTTTTGCAATCAGGTCGCGACTACCTCGATGTGAACCGAGATTTGCGCCGATGTAATCAAACAGCATGCCGATCAGATCGATCGTGTCGGAATCTTCCTCGGCCAGGACCGGCGCTTTGCCATCTGGACTCTTGGCCTTGAGCTCGTTGAGCAAATCCTGCTTGATGTGGCCGATATTGCGCGGAACAGTCTTGCCGTCCTGCTGCATGCCCTGATTTGGCACTGACTGCAGCGCACCTAGCGCATCCTGCAGATCGTCTCGGCTGGCTGCCCCGCCTGGCGGCGTCGATGCCAGTGGCGTACCGAGGCTGCGTCGGCGTTCGGCGAGCAGGCCGCGCAGCGAGGTGAACAGCTGGGAGTCACCACCTCCCTCGCCGACGGATCCTTTTCCGTCGCTACTTCCACCCCCTGTTCCCACGCCTGAATGACTGCTGCTGCGAGAGCCTGCGGGAGCCTGGTTGGAAATTGCGCCTGAACCTTGATACCCGCTTGAGCGCGCACCGGGCTGAGCTGGAGACGGCATGCGTGGTGGGGTCGAACCGGGCAACGCCCCATTGCCAGCGCGGCCAGGTGCCGCTTGCGCACCACCGTATGAACCTGCTGCCAATCCACCAACGTTCGCAGCGGGCGCGCCGCCCTGGTTGGCGGGCTCGACTTGTTCAGGTTCTTCCTTCGCCGGAGTGTCTTTGGTCGGGCTGGCATCTGCCTTCCTTTCCGCAACCGGCTTGTGCGAGCTGCTTTGATGCTGGTGGACTTGCAGGGTTGGCAAAACGCCTTGCTCGGCAAGATAGCGATTCAGGGTGTCGTAGTAGGGGCCGATCTGAGCGATGACGATACTGTCAAAATCATGGAATACGCTGATCCGATCCTCTTGATCGAGGTCGATTTCGCTCAACGCGTATTGCAGCGCCCTTGCCAGGGCATGTGGGCCGAGGGGCAAATCCTCGGGCTCGAACGCTGAGCGGCCGGCGATGACGCCGAGACGATGACCGAGCAGGTACAAGGCCGTCGAGTGGCGGATTTCGGCCTTGTTGCCGATATCCTGGGTGGCCAGGGATATTTCCAGATCCCTTGAGTCGACCAGCTCAAGCTTCATCGGACTGCGGTCGCGCCGCTGCGTGGACTCGTTCTTTTCAGAGGTCTCGTCGACCAGAGCAAGGCTCGACTCCAGATGAACCAGGAATCGAGGAACGATATCGGCCTTGCAGCGCTTGAGTTCCCTGATGGCTTCCATCAGACGCGCCTGTTGCACATTGTTGCGAGCGCTGTCGGCCTGTTTGAACAGGCGCTTTTCAACTTCCTCAAAAAGTTGGCCAAGCGCCGCCTCGAAATACGCCGTGCGTTCCTGCAAGCCTTCAAGCAGGAAACGCACGCGTCGCGGCAGAGTCCGCTCTGCCAGACGAGTCAGGCGATTCTTGTTCTCGGTTTTGTCACCCGTTTGATTCTCTTGTTGGTCCACTGCATCACCCTGCCCGCAATCCATCTGCATTCTTGCACGTTGGCGATGGCGGCAACAGATGGGGCGGGCGAATGCTGATGAGTGGCTCGCGGGTTACTACCTGGTCGTCCAGATCACTTCCAGAAAACCCGAGCGACCCGGCGTGTTGTAGCCGCGGGCAAGCTCGTAATCCCTGTCGGTCAGATTTTCAATCCGGGCTCGCAGCGCCCACTGCGGGGTCAGAGTCCAGCCGGCGCGCAGATTGACAAGGGTATAGCCAGGCAGTTTGATCCCGCCGACATCGTTGCGGCTGCCAGAATCAATCAGCTCGGCACCAATGCGCAGCGACTCTCCGAAAGAACGCTCAACGGTAGCTGTAAACTTCTGTCTCGGACGCCGAAGCAGATCGGATCCGGTGTCTTCGTTGCGTGGCCTGAGCCAGGTATAGGACGCCGAGACCTGCCACACGCCGAGTGATTTTTCATAGCCCAGCTCGGCACCTTTGATCCGTGCACGCGCGATATTCTCGGCCTGGAAATCCGTGCCGGTGAAACTGATCAGATTGTGAATTCGAGTCGAGTAGAGACTGGCCTTGAAGCGTTGACTGGAATCAGGTGCAAGTTCGATTCCGATTTCGCTGCTGCTCGATTCTTCCGGCTTGAGATCGGGGTTGCCCGCGTAAAGTCCACCAAACCCAGGTGAGTATTGCTCGTTGAGGGTAGGGCCGCGAAAGCCTTCGCCGTAACTTGCATAGGCGCGCAGCGAATCATTGAATCGCCAGCCGGCGGCGACCGATCCGGTGGTCTCGTTGCCAAAGTTGCTATTGTCGTCGTTGCGCACTGACACGGCGCTGTTGAACGAACGGATGTTGACCTGCCAGCCTGCATAGACGCCGGTGTTTCTTCGGCTTTCGCGATACACGCTTGTGTTGCCGAAAGTCTCGCGATTGTCGCCGCGCTCATCGATCGCATCAATGCCGAGGACGAGCAGTTGTTGTTCAGAGAGGGAGATCTCGTTTTGCCAACCCAGGGTTGAGCGGCGCGATTTGTAGGCACTGAAGAATGCCGGTGTTGCATAGTCCTCACTGCTGTGGCCGACGTTGAGGCGGTGTTGCCATGCCGGCGTGACCGCTCCGTCCAGTGTGACGCTGATCATTTGCTGGGTGAAATTCGACGATCCGCCGGCAAATTCGGCCGTCCCCTGGCTGCGCACGAGGATGCCTTGCAGCGTTTGATCGCCCCAGCGCTGGTCGGCGCGCGCGGAAAGATGCCGATTACGCAAACCGTGATCCTTGTCCTCGTAGCCAAATCCATTTTCGTTCTGGCTTGGAAAGCCGTCTTCATCACGAGCGCCAATCTGCACGCTGTAGCCACCACTATCGCTGCGATGGCCGATGCCGATATCGGCATTGGCATCGCCGTAGCTGCCGTAGCCCAGCGCAACTCTCGCGCCGTCGAGCTTGCGCGTGAAGATCTGGATGACACCGCCGATCGCGTCCGAACCCCAGTAGCTTGCACGTGGGCCACGAACAATTTCGATGCGTTCGATGGTCGCCAGGGGCAGGGTTTCCCAGGTGAACGCGCCGGTGCCGAGTGCCGAGACGCGCACGCCATCGATCAATACAAGTACATGGTTGTTGTTGGTGCCACGCAGAAAGACCGATGTCTGTCCGCCGGGACCCCCGGTGCGGGTGATATCGACACCGGCCTCAAGCCGCAGCAGGTCGCTGATGTCACGCGTGGCGCTGGCTTCGATGTCCTGGCGGGTGATGATGCTGACGTCAGCCAGGGTCTCGTCGACGGTCTGCGCAACACGCGTGGCAGTGACCACGATCTCAGGCTGCAGTTTCGCCTCGTCGGCGAATGCGAAGCCGCTGAATGCGGCAAGTATGCTGAAAGACAAAAGGGAATAACGACACATGATGGAAACCTCCGAACGCTCACCCGCGAAAACCAGGTGCAGCGACGGATCAACAAGCGCGCGTGGACGAGAGCCACGAATGCCCGTCCGTTGCCCGCCGCAACGCCTGGAACGATTGACGTCGATGACGTCAGCCAATGGCCGGTCTCCGGGCTTGCAAGCGATGCGAGGCATCAGCCTGATCACCTTCCCGTGCAAAGCACAGTGGTCAATCGATCAGGTTTGGCTTGTTTACCGTTGCGGGGGCAGCGCCGGAATTGTTGACGAGTGCGATCAGAAACGATCACAAGAACAACGCACCGGCTTCCCGTTTCACCTGAGCGAAACGATCAGGCACCTTTGGCGGCGCGCAGTGTACCTGAAAGCGGGGAGTGGGGAGTGGGGGGTGATTCTGAGGCTTCCTTCTCCCCGCAGGAGAAGGTACCAGCCGGTCGGATGATCAAGCCAACAACACCGCTTGCCTTTCCCACTCCCCACTCCCCATTTCCCACTCCCAGCTTCTATCGCGCCAGATAACGCATTGCATCGGCCAGTCCATGCGGGGTCAGCGGATACATCTTGTCTTCGACCAGTTCGCGGACGAAATCGGTTGATGCCGTGTAGTGCCAGCGATTCATAGGCGTCGGATTGATCCAAGCGACCTTGCGAAAGCGTTCCTTGAGGCGCTGGAACCAGACCGAGCCGGGCTCTTCATTCCAGTACTCGACGCTGCCGCCAGCGTGGGTGATCTCGTACGGGCCCATTGCCGCATCGCCGACGAAAATGACCTTGTGATCGGGGTTGTAGCGGCGCAGCAGCTCGCTGGTCGAGGTCGCTTCGCTGCTGCGGCGCAGGTTGTCGCGCCAGACGTGGTCGTAGATGAAATTGTGGAAGTAGAAGTGCTCAAACCGCTTGAACTCGGATTTGGCCGCGCCAAACAGCGATTCACACGCATAGACGTGCTCGTCCATCGAGCCGCCGACATCGAGGAACAGCAGCACCTTGACCGCATTGTGGCGTTCCGGGCGCAGGCGGATATCGAGCATGCCGCCTTCGCGCGCAGTGGCCGCGATGGTGCCATCGAGATCCAGTTCCTCGGCCGCCCCTTCGCGGGCGAACCGACGCAGGCGACGCAGGGCGATCTTCAGATTGCGCGGCCCGAGTTCGGCATCGGCATCGAGATTGCGGTAGATGCGCTGGTCCCAGACCTTGGCCGCCATGCGCCCGCCGCCCTGCGAGCCGACGCGGATGCCGCCGGGATGAAAACCTCCCGCGCCGAACGGACTGGTGCCGCCGGTGCCGATCCAGCGATTGCCGCCGGAATGGCGTTCTTTCTGTTCTTCGAGGCGCTTGCGGAATTCTTCCATGAGTTTGTCGAGGCCACCGAGTGATTCGATCTTGGCCTTTTCCTCGTCGCTGAGCAGACGTTGCATGCTCTGGCGCAGCCAGTCGTCCGGAATCGCCGTGAGTTGTTCAGGCCCGATCGATTCAATGCCAGCCAGATACTGGCCAAAGACGCGATCGAAGCGATCGAAGTGGCGTTCGTCCTTGACCAGGATCGTGCGCGCCAGGGCATGCAGGGCCTCGGCATCGGCGAAGGCGAAGTCAGCCTCCAGCGCGGCCATGAAATCGAGCCACTCGCGCAGGCTTACCGGCACACGGGCCGAGCGCAGCGCTTCGAACAACCCGATCAGCATCAGCCGCGACTCTGGCGCCGGTGCATGAAGGCCAGGCGCTCGAGCAGCTGCACGTCCTGCTCATTCTTGATCAGTGCGCCATACAGCGGCGGTATGGCCTTGGCCGGGTCCCTCTCGCGCAGCGCGGAAAGCGGGATCTGATCGGCCAGCAGCAATTTGAGCCAGTCGATCAGTTCGGAAGTCGACGGCTTCTTCTTCAGGCCCGGCACCTCGCGCAGTTCGAAGAACATTTCCAGCGCGCGCGAAACCAGATCCTCGGCGATGTTCGGGAAATGCACGGCGACGATGCTTTCCAGCGTGGCCCGATCCGGGAACGCGATGTAGTGGAAGAAGCAGCGGCGCAGAAACGCGTCGGGCAGTTCCTTCTCGTTGTTCGAGGTGATGACGATGATCGGGCGCTGGCGCGCGCGCACGGTCTCGCCGGTCTCATAGACATGGAATTCCATGCGGTCGAGTTCGAGCAGCAGATCATTCGGAAACTCGATGTCGGCCTTGTCGATTTCGTCGATCAGCAGCACCGCACGCTGCCCGGAATCGAAAGCCTCCCACATCTTGCCGCGCTTGATGTAGTTGCCGACATCCTGCACGCGCGGATCGCCGAGCTGCGAATCGCGCAGGCGACTGACCGCATCGTATTCGTAGAGCCCTTGCTGGGCCTTGGTCGTCGACTTCACGTGCCAGGTGAACAACGGCGCCTCGATCGCACGCGCAACCTCCTCGGCGAGCAGGGTCTTGCCGGTGCCGGGTTCGCCCTTGATCAGCAGGGGCCGCTCAAGCGTGATTGCCGCATTCACGGCGAGCTTGAGGTCATCGGTGGCGACGTAACGGTCGGTGCCGGAAAAATTCATGAATCAGGTATCCATTTGCCAAAATTGGGGGAGGATAGAGAATCGTTTTCGAATCTCGAATCTCGAATTTCTATTCCCGATCCGTGCTGGTATGCACATCAGTCAACTCGCCCGCGTCATCCACGCGAATCCGCACTTCAATCGGTCGACAGCAGATCGCACAATCCTCGACGTAGGCTTGCGAGCCTGCCGAAGTATCCGCCGACGTCTCGAAGCTTTCGCCGCAATACGGGCAGTGAAGCGTGATCGCATCAAGCATGGCGTTGTTCGGGCTCGTCGAGAAACAGGGCGATGACATCGTTGAGGAAGCGCTGGCCGGTTTCGGTCGTGAGCAGGATTTCGCTATCCTCGTCGATCCAGCCCTTGCCGCGCGCTGCATCCAGAATCGGGGCAATCGCCTCGATTCCAAGCCCGGTGCGCTCTGAAAACTCCTTCATGGGTGTGCCGTCGACGAGGCGCAGCGCATTCATCATGTACTCGAACGGCAGGTCGATCGACGCCAGCGCCACATCGCTGGCGATCCCGCGTGGCTGCCCTGCGTGTTCGAGATAGGCGCGTGGCGTGCGCTGCTTGGCGCGACGTTTGATGATCCCGCTCGCCGCATCGCTGAGCTTGCCGTGCGCACCGGCGCCGATGCCAAGGTAGTCGCCAAACTGCCAGTAGTTGAGGTTGTGTTGCGAGCGTCGTCCGGCTTGTGCATAAGCCGAAATTTCATACTGTGCGTAACCGGCGTCAGCCAGCATCTGCTGGCAATGCTCCTGCATGTCCCAGGCAGCATTACTGTCTGGAAGCACGGGCGGGCGCGAAGCAAACACCGTGTTCGGCTCGATGGTGAGCTGATAGTGGGAAATATGCGTCGGCGCCAGTGCAATCGCCTGTTCGATGTCGCTCGCGGCAGCGGCCAGATCCTGTCCCGGCAATGCATACATCAAGTCGATATTGAAGTTGTCGAAGCCGGCATCACGCGCCTCGCCGACCACTCTTGCCGCATCGCTGGCCGAGTGGATGCGCCCGAGCCGGCGCAGCTTGTCGTCATCGAAACTCTGCACGCCAAAGCTGATGCGATTGACCCCGGCGGCGAGATAGCCATCGAAACGACCGTGCTCGACCGTGCCCGGATTGGTTTCGAGGGTGATCTCGATATTGCGATCGAATGACACGCGTTCGCCAACGCCATCCAGAATCCGCCCGATCGACGCTGGCGAAAAAAGGCTCGGTGTACCGCCGCCGAAAAAGATGCTGTGTAGATCTCGTCCGCCAACGGCATCACCAAAATCGCCCAGATCCCGATCCAGATCCGCCAGCAAGGCAGCGACATAGGCATCCTGCGGAATGCCGCCAACCTGCGCATGCGAGTTGAAATCGCAGTACGGACACTTCTTCACGCACCACGGGATATGGATGTACAGCGACAGGGGAGGGGCAATCAGCATCCGCGCATTGTAGTCGCCTGTCGGTCAACACCCGACATTGCAATCGAATTTGGGTGCTTTGGTGCTCAAAAATCGGGACGGAGGCACCTTCAGAGGAACGTAAAATGGTGCACAGACAATCAATGGGATTCAAACGGAAAATGCCTCCGTCCCCTTTTTGAAAGGACTTTCGAGTCGCAGGACATGAGATCGGTTGCAGGTAGCTTGTGCGCGCTTTCCGCCTTCAGGATTCGCATCGGAAATCGTCGCGGCTGAAGGCACTCCTGCATCTGTTTTGCCTGGCTGGGCAGGTCGCCCGCTTGGGGGATTGTGATGGCTCAATTGCCTTCCGGACGACACATCGCCATTCAGGCGACGGCGCTGTTTGAATTGATTGATGCGTCATGCATGCCCGATACGGTCATCACGCGCCTGTTGCGGATCGAACGGGAGGTTGATCTCTTCCCGTATATCGAGGTCATGTTTTTCCGCGAAGCCGCTGATGCGGCACTTCCAGAGATCGCCCCGGGAGGTCAGTCCGTTCCGGCTGGAATCGAGCCGTATGAAAGCGGCTATTCGTTGGCGACGATTGGCGCGGCGATCGCTGACTGGCCGCCAGCAGATCAGCGCGCCTTCGCCGAATATCTTGATTCCGGGCGCGTGCGCAATCACTTGTCTGCCCTTTTGGACAAAGTTGCCGAGGTCAAGTACCGACTCGGTCGCGAGGGAGATTTCGTGCTGCGTTTCCAGGCCTTGATTTGGGAGCGCGGTTGCCATCCTGTTCAGAATGATGATCGGGAAGATCCGATGTATGCATGGCTTCAGGTCAATGACACGAATGCTGACGGAGATGCACCTTGAAGGTTGTCTATTGCGAGCAGATGGTCGTCGACGCGCAATCGTTTTCGCCGAGTGCGCGCAAGCCACGTGAAGTGATGGCGTCGTGGCGTCGCCGGTTTCCGCTGCTGGACATGGTCGAGCCGCAACCAGCGAGCGTCGACGAGCTCTGTCTCGCTCACGATCCGGATTATGTGCGCGGCGTGCTCTCGTTGAGACTGGCCAATGGCTTCGGCAATCATCTGGCCGAGGTCGCGCAAAGCCTGCCATGGACCAGCGGCGCCATGCTCGGTGCGGCCAGGCTGGCCTTGAATGAGGGCTGCGCAGTCGCGCCGGTGTCGGGCTTCCATCATGCCGGCTACGAGCAGGGCGGTGGATTCTGCACGTTCAACGGCTTGATCGTGACCGCCCGGGTTCTGCGAGGCGAGGGTCGGGTCCGCCGCGTCGGTATCCTCGATTTCGATCAGCACTACGGCAATGGCACCACCGACATCATCCGCGAACTCGGCCTGTACTGGATCGAGCACTACTCGGCGGCGGCGGACTGGGACCGGCCATCACAAGCAGAGGAATTCCTTGGCGAAATCCCGAAGATCATGATGCAATTTGAACGTTGCGACCTGCTCCTCTACCAGGCTGGCGCCGATCCGCATGTCAATGATCCGCTGGGCGGCTGGTTGACCACGGCACAACTGCGTGAGCGCGACCGCCTGGTATTTGCGAGCTGCAAGAAGTTGGGCTTGCCCGTCGCTTGGAATCTGGCCGGCGGCTACCAGACCAATCTGCGCAAGGTGCTCGATATCCACGACAACACGATGCTGGAATGTTTGACCGCGTTTGCCGAGGGCGTTGATGAAATCGACTGAAAGCGGAGTTCAGATTCCTTTCGCAAGCAATTCGCGCAATCGGCTCAAGGCCTGGCCGCGATGGCTGATGCGGTTTTTCACGCTGGCATCGAGTTCGGCGGCGCTGCATTCGTGGGTCGGGTCAAAGAAGATCGGGTCGTAACCGAAGCCGCCGCTGCCGCGCGGGGCATCGAGGATGCGTCCTGGCCAGCGACCTTCGGCGATCAGCGGTGCCGGATCATCAGCATGACGCAGCAGCACGATGACGCAGAAGAAATGCGCGCTGCGGCGGGCGTCGGGGACATCGTTCAAGGCTTCAAGCAGCCGGGCGATATTCGCCGCGCTGTTGCCGTGCTCGCCGGCATAGCGTGCGGACAACAGGCCGGGGGCGCCGTCGAGCGCATCAACGCAGATGCCGGAGTCATCGCCAAGCGCGGGCAGACCGCTCATGCGAGCGGCGTGGCGCGCCTTGAGAATCGCGTTTTCGACAAAGGTCGCGCCGGTTTCCTCGGCATCGCTGACGCCGAGTTCGCCTTGCGCGACCAGCTCGATCGACAGGTCGGCCAGTACCTCGCGGATTTCGACGAGCTTGCCGGCGTTGCCGCTGGCGAGGACCAGCTTCATGCGGACAGGGCTTGGCGCTGCAGTTCGCAGAGTTCGGCGACACCCTTGTTGGCAAGGACGAGCAGGGCATCGAGTTCTTCGCGGCGGAAGGCGTGACCTTCGGCGGTGCCCTGGATCTCGATGAAGCCGCCACCGTCGTTCATGACCACGTTCATGTCGGTGTCGCAGTTGGAGTCTTCGGCGTAGTCGAGGTCAAGCACCGGCACCCCGTTGAAGATGCCGACCGAGATCGCCGCGATGGCGCCAACAACCGGATCGCGCTTGATCGCGCCGCGCTTCCTGAGACCGTTGATGGCATCGACCATGGCGACGTAGGCCCCGGTGATCGCCGCCGTGCGCGTGCCGCCATCGGCTTGCAAGACATCGCAATCGAGGGTGATCGTGCGTTCGCCGAGGGCGGCGCGATCGACGCAGGCGCGCAGGCTGCGGCCGATCAGACGCTGGATTTCCATGGTGCGGCCGCCCTGGCCGCCGCGTGCGGCCTCGCGCTGCATGCGATCGTGGGTCGAGCGCGGCAGCATGCCGTATTCGGCCGTCAGCCAGCCTTCGCCCTTGCCGCGCAGGAAGCCGGGTACCTTTTCCTCGACACTGGCCGTGCACAGCACGCGGGTGTCGCCGAAGGAAATCAAGACCGAGCCTTCGGCGTGTTTGGTGAAGCCTCGTTGAATCGAAATGGGGCGCAATTGATCGGGCGCGCGGCCACTGGGGCGCTGCAGGGACATGGGAAACTGCTTTGGCAATCTGGCCGCGCAGTTTACCATTGCCGGCCTTGTCTCCGATGGACCGACAGCATGATCCGCAGCATGACGGCCTTCGCCAGCGCAGAAAGCGAGACCGCGCACGGCAACCTGAGTATCGAGTTGCGCTCGGTCAATCATCGCTACCTCGAACTCAGCCCGCGCCTGCCCGACGACTTGCGCAGCTTCGAGACGCCGTTGCGCGAGACGCTGACCGCGCGCCTTTCGCGTGGCAAGGTCGATGTCACCATGCGCCTCAAGGCCGCGGCGACGCGCTCGACCGCGCTTGATATCGATGATGACTTGCTCAATCGCCTGGCAGCCAAGGCTCAGGATCTGTCCAGTCGCTTTCCCGCCCTGAACGTTGATTTCACCAATCTACTCAACTGGCCGGGCGTGCTTTGCGAGCAATCGGCCGACACTGAAGGTTTGCAGGCGGCTGCCACGAATCTGCTCGATCAGGCGTTGATCGAGTTCATCGCCACACGCGAGCGTGAAGGCGAGCGGCTCGCAGTCTTCTTGCGCGATCGTCTGGATGGCATCGAGGCGATCGTCGCCAGCGTGCGCGAACACCTGCCTGAAGTCCGCACGGCGGCTCGTGCGCGTCTCGATCAGCGTCTGGCCGAGATCAAGCAACCGGCCGATCCGGGCCGTATCGAGCAAGAGATCGTCCTGCAATTGCAACGCATGGACGTGGATGAGGAACTTGATCGCCTGGCCTCGCATATTGCCGAGGCGCGGCGCATTCTTGGCACCAATGAGGCCATTGGTCGTCGTCTTGATTTCCTCATGCAGGAGTTCAATCGCGAAGCCAATACGCTGGGGTCGAAAGCGGCTGATCCGCGCACGACCAAGGCCGCCGTCGAGCTCAAGGTCTTGATCGAGCAGATGCGCGAGCAAGTGCAGAATCTGGAGTAGTTGTGTCGGGCACTCTCTATATCATCGCAGCACCTTCCGGGGCGGGGAAAACCAGCCTGGTTCGCGCCCTGCTTGAGCGCGAGCCGGAGATTTCACTGTCGGTTTCATATACGTCGCGAATGCCACGCAGCAACGAAGTTGATGGCCAGCACTATCATTTCGTTTCACGCGAAGTTTTCGAGCACATGGCCAAGGCCGGCGCATTTTTCGAGTACGCCAACGTCCATGGCGACTACAAGGGAACGGCTCGCGAAGCGGTTGAACCCTTGCTTGAATCCGGTCGCGACATTCTGCTGGAGATCGATTGGCAAGGCGCGCAACAGGTTCGCCAGCAATGGCCGGATTCGCTGAGCATCTTCATCTTGCCGCCCTCACGGGCCGAGCTGGAACGCCGCCTGCGCCACCGTGCCTCGGACAGTGCCGAGCAGATCGCCCGGCGTCTGGTTGATTCACGGGTCGAAATTGCTCGTGCGGCTGAATTTGACTACATCGTCATCAACGATGATTTCGCCACGGCGATCGACGATTTGCGCGCCATTTTCGCAGCGCGCAGATTGCGTCGTGATGCCCAGTTGGTCCGCCATGCAAGTTTGCTGGACAATCTGCTGAAGTCGGTCTGAGCCATTGCAAATCTTTCCGTCTCCAGGCATCTCCGACTTGCGCGATTCCGCTGGCATGGGCCAAGGTTGTCGATTGCAAAGCCGGGCGCAAACCTTGAGCTCGGTGATTCTTGAACGGGTGGCCCACCTCACGTGAACAAAGAAAACCGTTCCATTCATGCGGATTCCGGCAAAGCGGACACCGATGCCTACGTGCAGATCCGTGGTCTGCGTACCGTGCTCGGCGGCAACGCCATCTTTGATGGCATCGACCTCGACATACCGCGCGGCAAGATCACCGCAATCATGGGGCCAAGCGGAACCGGCAAGACGACCCTGTTGCGGCATATCACCGGACAGCTCGACGCCGATGCCGGGGAAATCCGTGTCGACGGGCACAACGTTCCCGACCTGTCGCGCAATCAGTTGTTCGACCTGCGCGAGAAGATCGGATACTTGTTCCAGAATTCTGCGCTGCTGACCGATTTCAGCGTATTCGAGAATGTCGCGTTCCCGCTTCGCCAGCACCTGCACCTGCCCGAGGAGCTCGTGCGCAATATCGTGTTGACGCGCCTGCAAGCCGTCGGCCTGCGCGGCGCGGCGGAGCTGATGCCGGCCGAACTTTCCGGCGGTATGGCCCGGCGTGTGGCACTGGCCCGCGCGATCATTCGTGACCCCGGCTTGATGATTTATGACGAGCCGTTTGTCGGTCTCGATCCGATCGCCTTGAATCAGGTGCTCAAACTGATTCGCACGCTGAACGACACGTTAGGCATCACCAGCATTCTGGTCGCGCATGAATTTGCTGCAGTCAGGCGCGCAGCGGATCACGTCTATCTGATTGCCGGCGGCAAGGTCGCCGCGCAAGGACACCCGGATGAGCTCGCCGAACGCGATTCCCCGTGGACGCGGCAATTCTTCGGTGGCGAGGCCGATGGCCCGGTGCCGTTCCA
>NZ_DASSYD010000018.1:0-5702 GCF_035703485.1 Dokdonella sp.
AAGGTTCCGGACCGCTGTGCCTGTCGCATGCGGAAGAGCCGAGCATTATACGGAAAGTGATGTGAACGAGATGTTATGTTCGGCTAACTTCGTCAAAGTTGCCGCCAAAAGGGCGGAAAAATCATGAAAAGCGAGTGGCGCGACTTTTCTTGTGAATCTTTGCAGGCGGGTGAAGTTCGTTCAAGCGAGTTGCCGAAACCCGTCGGAGCGCTCTTCGGCCGGCTCAGGACAGGCCTTCAGGCGCGAGATGTACCGTCACGCAGCAGGAAAAGCCTCGCCCCTGGTCGTGTTTGCGTCGTGCGGCCTTGAACGTTGCAGGATCCAGTCGCGGTCGTTCGCGACCTGCGCGGTAGCGCGACTGGCTTCCAGACCGGCGAAATCCAGTTGCGCGATGGCCCAGACCTCGTCGCCGCGGGTGCTGGCAAGCAGGCCGTCCGCTGGCAGGCCATGGTCCATCGGCGAGTAGACGGATGCTTCCCCGGTGTTGATATCGAGGGCCGGGCTCCACTCGGCGATGCCGGCCGTGACCGCCTGCGCGACGAATAACCGGTTCTCCAGCGCCCGCGCCATGCAACCGACGCGCACGCGAGTCGCGCCGGCCTCGGTATCGGTGCAACTGGGCACCAGCAGCAAGCGTGCGCCGTGCTCCCATTGTGATCGGACCGGTAGCGGAAACTGGACGTCGTAGCAGACTGCGATTCCGGTGCGCACCGCGCCTGCCTCGAACACTTCCAGCGAGTCGCCGCTCTCGATGATGCCGGTGGCTCTCTCGAAGCCGGTCAGTTGCAGCTTGTCCTGGAAGCCGTTGCGTCCATCGGGGGCAAACCACCAGGCGCGGTTGCGATAGCGGCCCTGGCCGAGCTCGGTCAGGAAGGTGCCGGCCTGGATGAACATGCCCAACTCGCGCGCGAGACCCTGGTAAAGCGCATTCCAGGCTGACTGCAGCGGCTGCAGCGCTGCCATCGAGGCCGTCAGATCGCTGCGGATTTCGGGCGACAAACCGGCCGCCAGTTCCAGCGAGAGGTATTCAGGCAACACGGCCAGTTCCGCTCCCCCGCGCTGTGCCTGGGCCAGAAGCACACGCTGCTTGGCCGCAAACGCGGCGAAATCGCGCGGCGCTTCGACCGGGTATTTGGCAACCGCTACTTTCATTGCGCATCCTCCATTGGACGTAACCAGAACGTCAGCTGCTTTTCCGATTCGGCGGTCTCGCCGATTTCCTTCCAGGCCAGGCTCATCGTCATGTCCGCCTGGCGCTGGTAGCCTCGGCCGTGCCAGAACGTGTCGTTGTCGCGGTGTCCGCTCGGGCGGCGCGGGTCATCGCTGGCGCGGTCTACCGAAGCAAACGCGGTGAAGCGGAAGCGCCCCAGCGCACGCGCGCGGGATTCGCGTTCGTCGAAGAAGCGATGGCCGAGTCCAAGCCCGCGGTACTCGGCCAGCAACACCGATTCGCCACAGTAGTAAACCTCGTCGACATTGATTCCTTTCGCATGGAACGGTGCCTGGAACTCCGGCTCCTCGTCCGCCAATGGCAGGCCGGTCGATGCGCCAACGACCCGATCGCCGTCCAGCGCGAGCACGAGGATGCTGTCCGGCGTGCGCGCGTAGGTGGCCAGATAGCTGGATTCGTAGTCCTCATCGCCGTCATACAGATACGGAAAATCGCGGAACACGCGGATGCGCAGTCGCGCGACATCCGCCAGCCAGTCGGTGATCGACGCGCCGTGGACGCTCAGCACGCGTGGCGTTGTCTGCTCAGCATTCATGCGCTGCGGGTTACCTGCGAGATCCAGTCGGCCAGGTTGTAGTAGTTGCTGACCCGCGCGATCTTGCCGTCGCGGATGCTGAAAAAAGCACCACCGGGAAGAACATAGCGCTGGCCGTTGGCCGATGGCAGGCCTTCATCGTCGGCCTTGTAGGTGCCGTGCACGACATATTCGGCGGCGGCGCGGGTCTGGTCGGCGCTGACCATGATTGCGATGTCACGCAGTTCTTCGGAGTAGCTGTGGTCCATGCGCTTGAAGAACGTGCGGAAAGCCTCTCGCCCCGACTCGCGCGGCCCCTGGTTGAGGTCGTGGGCGACATCGTCAGTCAGCAGGGCGAGCGTGGCCTCGCGATCGCCACTGTTGAATGCCGCGTAATAGGCTTGAATCAGGTCGTGGGTGTTCATGCAGATCTCCAGTCAGGAATGTCGATGATGGGGCGCCATCGGCTCAAGGCCGGAGGGCGAGGTCGATGATTATCGGAAGTTTGATCACGTCCGTAAATGGAATGAAAGCGCTTTCAGAATTCCATTCACTGGAATACGCTTCGACAGAGCTATCAGGCGCTGATTGGAGACTCCGATGCAAAACGAAGTGGGCTTGCTGCGAATATTCAGTGCAGCGGCCGAGTCGACGAGTTTTCGCGAGGCCGCCGTTCGACTCGGCTTGTCGCCGCAGGGTGTGACCCGCGCAATCAAGCGCCTGGAAACACATTTCGGCGAATTGCTGTTCCACCGCAACACCCGGCAGATGCGCATCACCGCATTCGGCGAGGATCTGGCCGCACGCTTGCAACCGGCCCTGGATCAACTGGATGGGTTGTGGCATCCCGTCGCCGAGTCAGGCGAAAGCGGTTTCAGCGGACAGGTTCGGATTACCGCACCACACAGCCTGGGCCATCGGGCGGTGATGCCGGCGCTGCAATCGGTGTTGGCACAACATCCGCATATCAGGCCCGAGGTACGTCTGTCCGACCGCATCGCCGATGCCGTCGACGAGGGCATCGATGTCGGCATTCGCGTCGGCTTCATGCGCGATAGTCGCTTCATCGCCCGACGCGCCGGTGAATTGCGCCTGATAGTCGCCGGTGCGCCGGAACTGATCGAACGCGTGGGCAAGCCGCAGAAGATTGAAGATCTGGATGCGGCACCGGTTGTCGCCGCACTCGATGTGAATGCCGGGCGACCGTGGCCATGGCATTTCAGCAACGGCAGGCAGTGGACGCCATCAAGCCCGGCCATGCGCATTGATGACAGTGATGCAGAGATGGGCGCGGTGCTTGCCGGAATCGGCTTCGGCCAGCTCGCCGACTACATGGCAATCCCGGCCATCGACGAAGGCCGCCTGCAACCGCTGCTGCAGAAACACGCACCAGCCCCGTGGGGCATCTACGTGTACCGACCGCAACGTGGCCCGGTCGCCGGCCGCGTGCGCGTGGTCTTCGACGCACTCGTCAGCGCGATCCAGCATCTGCCAGGCTACTCGCTGGCGGAAAGATCCCGAAAGAAATGACGGCGATAGTCTTGGCTAAAGGTCAGCGCATCCTTGAAGCCGGACTTGCCAGGCCAGATTCAATCGGAGAATCGCTGTTTCGCTGTTTGGACCTTTCGCATCTGATTTCCCTGCAGCACAACCCGTGGCAGTTGTCACGGACTTGTGCGTGCAGGCACCAGGCGAGATTCGCGATTCAACGACGGCCCGTCTGCATGCCAGCCAAGCTCAAGCAAACGGCGCTCTGACCCGGTTGCCAATTGCCCACGCGTGTCACGTCTTCGTATACCCTGATCGGTCAAGCGGAATGCCCGCATAAACACAACTGAACAGGGAGAATCACATGACCGTTTATGGAATTACGCGTTTTGCTGCAGCGGATATGGGCAAGGTAGGAGAATTCACCGAGAACATGCGCAAGGCATTGGAAGGCATCGGCGCCGACTTCATTGACCTGGTCTCTTACGGCAACGGCAAAGGTGTCGTCATCGCGAAATATCCCGATCAAGCCGCGTTTGACGCAGCCTCTGAAAAAGCCAGCAAGGTGTTTGCTGAAATGATCGAGGCCGGGATAGTCGAAAAGGACTCGGTACATCCGCACGCTGGCGAGGTGTTCAATTCGTTCTAGGCCGCATGACGCTGGGACATGAGAGGGAGCGGGGCAGGTCTTGTATTACCACATGTCGAATTTGCGATCAGGAATTCGGGCGATAGTTTTTCTTGCGTCGGATCTGCGAGCGCTTTGAGATGTCTGATGCCTTGGTGGATCGGACCGTAGAGGCGTGATCCGTCAATACAAGACCCCAGTGCACTGGTACGTTTCGCAACAACAACAAAGGGCACTGACGAGTGCCCGGCACGGACAACTCTGCTACCCGTGCGCGATCAGCGTGGACTAGCTCAAGTTTCAATGCCTGACCCCGAACACCTTCAGATCAAGCATTAGGGTCAAGTACAATCAATACAGCGCTCAAGATTTGGATTCCGCTCGGTGGCGCCGGGCCCGATTCGCTCGCGTCCCACTTGCCGTAACGCAAAGGAGAATATCGTGCGGTTCTGGCTGGGAGTCACGGATAATCGATGGTTTCAACACGTTTCTGCATCCGCTAGCCCGGAAGTCAACTTTTGGCAGCCGTCTGCCCGGGCACCGTTTACGACGTTGCCCGAGGGAACGCTTTTTCTCTTTAAGCTGAAAGCGCCCAACAATCACATTGTAGGGGGTGGTCGATTTGTCCGATATACCCGATTGCCGCTGCTATCGGCCTGGGCTGTGTTCGAGCAGCAAAACGGGACGTCCAGCCTGGGTGAATTAAAGAGGTTGATCGCGACCCATCGGCGTGATGCGACGACGCTCGACACGGAAATCGGCTGCACTGTTCTCACCGATGTCTTCTATCTTCCTCGTGATCGCTGGATTGATGTTGGCGAACGGTTTCGCACAAATATAGTGGTCGGCAAGACCTACGAGGATACGGACCCTGTTGGTGCAAGCCTCCTCGCAGACCTTGATCGTGTGACTGAAGGTCGCAGCATTGCCGAAACCGGCCTACGCGATGAGAGGTTGGGTCGCCCATTCCTGCAGCGAGCTCGTCTCGGTCAAGGGTCATTTCGCACGCTGGTGATAGACGCCTATGCACGGAAATGTGCGATAACCGGCGAGCACACCTTGCCAGTGCTGGAGGCCGCACACATTCTCCCGTTTGCGGAGCATGGGCCGCATCACGTTTGCAATGGACTTCTTCTGCGATCGGACTTCCATAAACTGTTCGATGCAGGTTTGTTGACGGTGGAGCCAGATCTCAGAGTTCGGGTCAGCGGCAGAATTCGCGACAGGTATTTCAACGGCAAGGCGTACTACCGTCTTCACGGGCAAATTCTGGCTGCACCGCCAGTTGATGCAATCGATCAACCTAACCCCGAGTACCTGCGTTGGCACAACGAAAACAGTTTTGTGGAGTAGGTGATGATCAGTCCAAATCTGGTGCAGCGATTGCTGGATTTCCGCGCCGAACGCGATTGGGAGCAGTTTCACAATTTACGAACGCTATCAACGTCTATTGTGCTGGAGACGGCGGAACTCGCCGAATTCACACAATGGGCAAGCGACTCAGAAATTGCGGAGATTGCGCGAAGTCGGCGAGCCGAAATTGCTCATGAAATTGCAGACATCGCAATCCTACTGAGCTACTTGTCCCACGACCTGAGTATCGATCTCGAAATGGCAGTATCCGAAAAGCTGCAATTAAACGCCGTGCGCTATCCGGTAGCAAAGTCGAAGGGTACCGTCAAGAAGTACGATCAGCTGGAATAGGGTGTATAACGTAAGCGTCCGCCCACCTCACCTACTCACCTGAACCGATAGCTGCTGCGATCCGCACTCCTGTGAATGAATGGAGAGTGGCAATGTCGAGCAAGCGCGTAATGTGGGCGGAACGGATTGAGGCCTGG
>NZ_DASSYD010000047.1:0-61614 GCF_035703485.1 Dokdonella sp.
CGGCCCAGACGTCGGCTCCGGCGCAGACTTCGGCTCCGGTGCAGACTTCGGCTCCGGCCCAGACGTCGACTCCGGCCCAGACGTCGACTCCGGCCCAGACGTCGACTCCGGCCCAGACGTCGACTCCGGCCCAGACGTCGACTCCGGCCCAGACGTCGACTCCGACTCAGACCTCGACTCCGGCTCCAGTCTCGACTCCAAAGCCAACGCCAGCCAGACCGGCGAGCCCCGCGCCCGCCACGGAACCGGCAACGGAACGTGCAAAGGCAAGCCCGCCCGTGCAAGACCTGTTCTCCGTGCCGGTCAGTCCGGCGGCGAGGAAGTCGGAATTGCCGGTCACCAAGCCTTCGCCGATTCTCGCCATGCCCCCAGAAGTGGCTGCCGAGGTCGCGAAATCGCTCGCGCGTGATGCCGAGACAAGCAAGTCAGCAAGCACGGAGAGCCCGCAGAGACTGCACACGCCTTCCGACGATTCCTGATCGTCGGATCGGACCGTATTCTGCAGGTGTCCTCATCGGCAGGCTCAGGACCGGCGTTCATGGACGAGCGCCATGGTCATGTGGCGATATTTCTCGCGACCAACGGAAGTCCCTTTTTCGGGACGCCTGAAGACCAGACATGAGCCTGTCGAAGGGTGCATCTACGGATTTCCGGCAAAATTGCGTCCGCTCTTCCCGCTAACCGCTCTCGGCTGAGCGCTCACCGCTAACAACCCAATCCGCGTTACCATTGCGGCTTTGCCTGTTCACGAATGCCATGAGCCGCAATACCCTCAAAGTCGCCCTGCTTCAGGAAACCGATCACGGCAGTACCCAAGCGAATCTCGACGCCATCGAAACCGGGCTTCGCGAAGCGGCGGCGGCCGGTGTCGAACTGGTAATGCTGCAGGAACTGCACAATGGGCCGTATTTCTGCCAGCACGAAGATGTCGACGAGTTTGATCGCGCCGAATCGATTCCGGGGCCATCCACCGAGCGTCTGGGCGCGCTGGCAGAGGAACTCAAGCTGGTCATCGTCTGCTCGCTGTTCGAACGCCGCGCCGCCGGGCTTTACCACAACACCGCCGTCGTCTTCGATCGCTCACGCAAGATTGCCGGCGTCTACCGCAAGATGCATATCCCTGACGATCCGGGGTTCTACGAGAAGTTCTACTTCACCCCCGGCGATCTCGGCTTTGAGCCGATTCAGACCTCGGTCGGCAAGCTTGGCCTGCTCGTGTGCTGGGATCAGTGGTATCCGGAAGGTGCCCGCCTGATGGCCCTGGCCGGCGCCGAATTGTTGCTCTACCCGACCGCGATCGGTTGGGATCCTGCCGACGATCAGGACGAAAAGGTTCGCCAGCGCGATGCCTGGATCACGGTACAGCGCGGTCATGCCGTGGCCAACGGCCTGCCCTTGCTCGCGGTCAATCGCACCGGTTTCGAGCCGGCACCGGATGGCGGTCGCGGCATTCAGTTCTGGGGATCGAGTTTCGTTGTCGGTCCGCAGGGCGAATACCTGGCTCAGGCATCTGTTGACCAACGGCAATTGCTTATCGCCGACGTCGATCTCGCTCGCAGTGAATCGGTGCGTCGGATCTGGCCGTTCTTGCGTGACCGTCGCATCGACGCGTACGCCGACCTGCTCAAGCGCTATCGCGACTGAATCTGGAATCCATGCAAGTCCTCAACGAAAACCCCGATTCGCCACCTCAGGGCAGCGAATCGCTCGCTGCGCAACCGATCGCCCACGTGACCCGGGACGGCGTCGAATATGTCCTGCTCGGCACCGCCCATGTTTCGCGTGCCAGCGTCGAGGCCGTGCGCGAAATCCTCGATCGTGAAACCTTCGATGCAGTCGCCATCGAACTGTGCGAGCCGCGCTACAAGTCGATGCGCGATCCGGAATCGTTCCGAAATCTGGATCTGTTCCAGGTAATCCGACAGGGCAAGGCCGGACTGGTCGCCGCGAATCTCGCCCTGTCCTCGTTCCAGCGTCGCATCGCCGAACAGTTTGGCATCGAGCCCGGTGCCGAAATGAAAGCCGCCATCGACGGTGCCGAGGCCAGGGATCTTCCAATCTGGCTGATCGATCGCGAAGTCGGCATCACCTTGAAGCGGGCGATCCGCAGCGTCGGATTTCTTGATCGCATCGGCATCATGGCGGGCCTCGCCGGCAGCCTGATCTCGCGCGAGGATGTCGAGGAAAGCGAAATCGAAAAGCTCAAGGAAGGCGACATGCTTGGCAGCATGTTCAACGAATTCGCGAGGGAATCACCGCCGTTGTTCGAGGCCCTGATTTCCGAGCGTGATCGCTACATGACCGCGCGTCTGCGCGAAGAAACCAGCGACGCCGCGAATACCGACACGCCGGTCAAACGCGTGCTCGTGGTGATCGGCGCGGGCCATCTGGCGGGTATCGAGCAAGCCATCGAGTCTCAGACCGATGCACCTGCTCCGATGCAGGAGGAACTGTCGGCCCTGCCACCCGGTTCGCCATGGCCCAAACGCATCGGCTTCGCGGTTTTCGCTGCCATCGCGGTCGCCATCGCCGTGTTGTTCTACCGAGGTGCCGACTCCGGAGCTGACGCCCTCTGGACCTGGGTGTTGTGCACCGGCATTGGCGCGGCCATCGGCGCGGCCGCTGCAGGTGGCCATCCACTCAGCGCCCTGGCAGCCTTTATCGTCGCACCATTGAAACCTTTCCGCCCCGGCATTCCGGTCGGAGCGGCCAGCGCCGGTGTTGAAGTCTGGATCCATCGGCCACGCGTAGCCGATTTCGACAGCCTGCGTGACGATGTCATTCACTGGACGGGCTGGTGGAGGAATCGCATCTCGCGCACCTTGCTGGTCTTTGTCTTTTCCAATCTCGGCATGATGTTCGGCACCTGGGTGGCCGGTTTCCGCATCATCAAATCGCTGCTCTGACACCAACCTGCGAAATTCCCGATGAGTCTTGCCCGCTTCTTCTCCAAACCACGCTGGCTATCCAAGGATGCAGCGATCCGCCGTGATTCAGTTGCCAGTGAAAACGCCGCGGAACTGGTTGCGCAACTCGCGCAATTCGCCCGTGAGGACAGCGACGCGGGTGTGCGTATCGCTGCGCTGAAACGCCTTGCCGAACCAGGCCTTGCCCAGGCGCTTGCCCAGGATGATCGCGACGAAGGCGTGCGCAGCGTTGCGCGCAACCTGTTCGCCGAACTGCTGGCCGGAACACACCCCTCGTCACCACCGCTGAGCGATCGCATCCGTTTGTTGCGCGCTCAGGACGAAGTCCACCTGATCGAACAGATTGCGGTTACGGCGCCGGAAGCAGAGCTTCGCCTCGCCGCACTGCAGCGTGTCGAGCGCCATGCCTTGATCCTTGAGCGCGTCACCGCCGATGCCGATGCAGCCGTACGACTCGCCGCGCTCGAGCGCATCAACGATGAAGCCCAGCTTGTCCGCATCAGCGAGCGCGCACGGAAGTCCGACAAGGCCATCAGCCGCCTAGCCACAGAGCGTGTACATGCATTGCGCATCGAACGCGGCGATTCTGCCGCGATCTCCACGCAGGCGACCAGCCTTTGCGAGCAACTGGAACGTTTGCTGCGTGAAGGTGGCAACCCGGGACAAGCCGAGACCATCGCCAACCAATGGCAAGCGATCGCAGAAAAAGTACCCACGCAACTGGCCACACGCTACCGCAATGCGCACGAGCTTTTTGAACTTAGCCGTGATCCCGACAAGATCCAGCGTATGCGTCAACGCGCAATTGATCGGGCCAAGCTCGAATCCGAACTGCTGGCCATCGAACAGGCGCTGCTCCCTGCATCTGCGCACTCCGCCGCCGAACTGCAGGAGCGTTTCAATGCTCTCGCCGAACTGCATGCCGAATTCGCCGACGACAGCGATGAGTTTGCCGCGATGCTTTCTGTCCGTTTTGCCAGACTCGGCGCACAACTGGCGACGCTCAAGTCGGCGCCTGCAGCCGAGATCCACAAACCGGAAAGTTCGGAAAATGCCAAGCCTGACGCGCAAGACCGCGGCGCAGAAGCCGAACGCCAGGCGCGACGAGATGCTGCACGCGCAGAACGTGACAACAAGCAGAGAACGCTGATCAGCAAACTCGATGAAGCCATCCAGGAAGCTGCCAGGGTGATTGCGCAAGGCAAGAGCGCCGAAGCGCATCTGGCCCACGCGCGCATTCAGTCATTGCGTCGTGAACTCGGCGCTGTCCCACCTGCATTGCGTGATGCACTTGCCGATGTCGAAAGTGACTACGCGAAAATCCAGCAATGGCAACGCTGGGGTGATGGCAAGCGCCGCCAGCAGTTGTGTGAAGAACTCGAAGTGCTACCCGAGACTGGTCTGCACCCTGATGCCATCGCCACCCGCGTGCGCGAGATCCAGATCGAATGGACAAGCCTTGATCGGCTGGAAGCTCGTCCTGCACGCGCCAATGATGGAATCGACCGCCGCTTCCGCGCGCTTTGCCACAAGGCCATCGAACCGACCAAACCCTACTTCGAAAAACGCGACGAACTACGCAAGCAGGGCACCGAAGAAACCAGCCAGTTGATTGCCGAAGTCAGGGTCACCGTGGCAGGCGAAGATCCGGATTGGCCTGAACTCGCCGGCATGCGCAAACGCGCCGTCGAGGGCCTGCGCTCACTTGATCGGGTCGATCCGCGTGAACGCAAGAACCTCGCCGCTGAACTCAAGCAGGTTCTCGGCATCATCGACGAACGCATTGCCGCGCATCACGCCGGAATCGAATCCACCAAGGCCGCGCTCATCTCCCGTGCGCAAGCGTTGAGCGAGCAAACCGACACACGCAGCGCCATCACGCAGGCGCGTGATCTGCAGAAACTCTGGCAGGCAACCGGCAACGGCAAGCGTTCACGGGATCAGGCGCAATGGAAGATATTCCGCGCCGCCATTGATGCCGTATTCGGTCGTGCCGACGACGAGCGTGCGCAACGCAGTGCACAGGATCGCCAGGCCGTCGAAGACGCGACAGCCCTGTGCGGCGAACTGGAAGCCATTGCTGCCAACACCAGCGAACCGGATCGTGCGGAACTGCATCGCATCGATTCAGCCTGGCATGCGATTGGAATCCGCGATGCGGGCTTGCGCCAACGTTTCCAGAATGCGCGGGATTCACTGGAAAAACTCAAGGCCGAGCGGGAAAGGAACAAACGCCGCGCCCAGTTCGACGTCTGGCTTTCGCACTATGAAGTGCTGAGAAAGTTCGAAATCGGTGAACTTGATGTCGAAGCGACCCGTGATGCACGCGCTAGCCTGCCTGTCCTCGCCATTTCAGCCGATGCATTCGAAGCCCGCATTCGTGAGGCAGGCAGTGGGCAAACCGCCTCCCCGGAAAATTCAGACCTCTTGCGCGACCAGGTCCTCGAGGCCGAACAGCTGGCCGGAATCGAACCCCCGGAAAAAGATCGCCAGCGACGTATGGATTTGCAGGTCGATAAGCTTTCAGCGCGCATGCGTGGCGTCCAGGCTCCCGCACCAGCTGCAGCCCTCGAACAACTGCTTGGCACCTGGATCGACTTGGGGTCCGCCGATTCGGATCTCGACACGCGTTTCAAGCGCGCGGTCGCGGCAATCCTTGATACGCTCGGTTAACAGCCTTTCTCGATTACGGAAAGCTTGATGAACTTCCGTTCGTGCTGAGCCTGTCGAAGTACGGGCGGAAGTTCGCCTCAAGCTGAGCTCACCCTTAGGGCAACGCTGAGCCGAACGGCACCGACACAAGCCTGATTGTTCCCGGCGACTCTTGACTGGTGAATGGTTGGTCATCCGGCAATTTGACTGCCGCCAAACCTCTCCAAGCTGCCGTCGTCCCTGCGAACGCGAGGGTCCAGCGCCACTTCTCTTGACCCTTCTCTCCAAAGCATGAAATCAAAGGCACTGGGTCCCTGCCTCCGCAGGGACGACGAGAGGCGGGGATTGGCGTTGAGTCAGTGCGATTCGGCCAAGACCCCAATCCGGGGTCGAACGGCTGAGGTAGTTTGGAATCAAGAGGCGATGGCGGCCAATCTGCAGCGGTTGGTTTCCATTGGAACCATTTGGACGTCCATTTAGTTTGACGCATCGCAGCAATTGTGATTGATTGGAGTCACGTCGATCGACGATTGATGGCACAGCGACAGGAACACCGCCGTGTTGACCTTTGCGGGCAAACCGCCATGGATTGGTGCGCCCGACTTTCGCGCAGGAAGCCCCAATGACACCGCTGCAGACGACCGGCCTGTACGACCCCGCCTTCGAACACGACAGTTGCGGATTCGGATTGATTGCAAATATCGACGGTAACGCCAGCAAATGGCTTGTCGATCAGGCCTTCGCCGCGCTTGCGAGGATGTCGCATCGTGGCGGCGTCAATGCGGACGGGATCACCGGGGATGGCTGCGGTGTTCTGATCCATCGCGCCGACAACTGGCTGCGCATACTGGCCAGTGAAGCCTCGATTGCGCTCGTTTCACGCTTTGCGGCGGGACTGGTTTTTCTGGATCCCGATGCGGGCAAGGCCGACGTTGCAATGCACAAGCTTGAGGCCTGTCTTCGCGATGAGGGCGTGACTGCAGCGGGCTGGCGTGATGTACCGGTCAACGACGAACCCTGCGGTCCCCTGGGGCGCAACAGCCGTCCGCGTATCCGTCAGCTTTTCGTCAACGCCACCGAGGGTATGGAGGAGGCCGTGTTTGATCGCGCCCTGTTCCGTGCCCGACGGCGCTGCGAACTGGCGTTGGCTGACGACCCGGCGTTCTACGTGGTCAGTCTCGCCGCAGCGACCATCGGCTACAAGGCAATGGCCGCACCAGGGCGCTTGCGCGACGTGTTTCCGGATCTGCAGCGAGCGGAGCTGGAAAGTTCTGCCGTCACCTTTCATCAGCGCTTCTCGACCAACACCTCGCCGAACTGGAAACTCGCTCAACCGTTTCGCATGCTCGCCCACAACGGCGAGATCAACACGATCCGGGCGAATCGAAACTGGGCACTGGCCCGCCAACCGAAACTGCATTCGCCGCTGCTCGATATTTCCGACATCGGCGATCACGTCAGTCGCACCGGTTCGGATTCGCAAGGCCTCGACAACATGTTCGAGCTGCTCGTCGAGGGTGGCATCGATCTGCTCGCGACGACGCGCATCCTCGTGCCACCGGCATGGAGTGCCGACGAGAACATCGATCAGGATCTCGAAGCCTTCTATCAGTACTACGCCTTGCATACCGAACCCTGGGATGGTCCGGCCGGCCTGGTCATGTGTGATGCGCGGCATGCGGTGTGTGCACTCGATCGCAACGGCCTGCGCCCGGCACGCTGGTCGCAGAGTGATGACGGGCACCTGATTGTTGCCTCCGAAGCCGGCCTCTGGGATGTGCCGGAACAGAACATCGTCGCCAAGGGTCGACTTGGGCCGGGCCAGATGCTGGCCGTCGACCTTGTCGAACATCGCCTGCTCGACAGTGCCGCGATTGATCGCATCAATGCCGATCGGGCGCCGTATCGCGAATGGCTGCGCGAGGGCGTGATCTATCTCGAATCGCATCTGATCGACCCGGCACTGGCTGCCGAACCGATGCCGCCCGACATGCTCACGCGCTTCCAGAAACAGTTTGCCCTGACCTGCGAAGAGCGCGACATCGTCCTCAAGACCCTCGCCGAGACCGGTGCCGAATCAACCGGCTCGATGGGTGACGACATCCCGATCGCGGTGATCTCGCAGGAGTCGCGATCGCTCTACGACTATTTCCGCCAGGCCTTCGCCCAGGTCACCAATCCGCCCATCGATCCGCTGCGCGAACGTCTGGTGATGTCACTGGTTTCGCAGATCGGCCTCGAAGGCAACCTGTTCGATCTCTCGGCCGACAGCGCGCGCCAAGTGCTGCTCAGTTCGCCGGTGCTGTCCCAGCGCAAGCTGCGCCAGTTGCTCGCCTTGCCGCTGTACGCCGAGCGCCAGATTCGCATCGACCTCTACTACGACGAAAGCATCAGCCTCAAATCGGCGCTGCAAGCGATCTGCAAGCTGGCCGAAGACGCCGTGCGCAACGGCGCGGCGCTGGTCCTGCTTTCCGATCGCTTTCCGCAACCCGGCATGACCCAGATCCATGCCCTGCTTGCGACCGGGGCGATCCACGCGCATCTGACCCGCCAGCAACTGCGCTGCGACTGCAATCTACTGGTCGAAACCGGCACCGCTCGCGACGCGCATCATTTCGCCTGCCTGATCGGCTTCGGCGCGACTGCGGTGTATCCGTTCCTCTCCTACCAGACGCTGTTCGCGATGAACCAGCGCGGCGAGATCAAGGGCGGCGAGAATGAAACTGTGCATGAAATCGGCCGCACCTATCGTCACGGCATTCGCAAGGGTCTGCTCAAGATCCTCTCCAAGATGGGTATCTCGATGATCGCCGGCTATCGCGGCGCGCAGTTGTTCGAGATCATCGGACTCGATCGCGAAGTCGTCGACATGTGCTTCCCGGGCACCCCTTCACGCATCGAGGGTGCAGGCTTTGCCGACATCGAAATCGAGTATCGAACCCAGCTCGCCCAGTCGCGCAATCCAAACTACACCCTGCCCGCTGGCGGCCTGCTCAAGGCCATTCCGGACGGCGAATACCACATGTATAACCCAGGCGTGGTCGGCCACCTGCAGCGGGCCGTGCGCAGCGGCGACATGCGTCATTACCGCCAATACGCCGAAGCGGTGAATTCGCGACCACCGTCGACCTTGCGTGACTTGCTTGCCCTGCGCGATGACACTTCAGGCATTGCGCTTGATCAGGTCGAGAAGCGCGAAACCGTGCTCAAGCGTTTCGACTCGGCCGGCATGTCGCTGGGTGCCTTGTCGCCCGAAGCGCACGAAGCGCTGGCGACGGCCATGAACCGTCTCGGTGCACGCTCGAATTCGGGCGAGGGCGGCGAAGACCCGGCGCGCTACGGCACCGAGCGCGCGTCGAAAATCAAGCAGGTCGCCTCAGGCCGCTTTGGCGTTACCGCTGCCTACTTGGCCAGCGCCGAAGTGCTGCAAATCAAGATTGCCCAGGGCGCAAAACCCGGCGAAGGTGGCCAGTTGCCCGGCGACAAGGTCAACGCACTGATTGCGCGACTGCGCTATGCGAAACCCGGTATCGGCCTGATCTCGCCACCGCCACACCACGACATCTATTCGATCGAGGATCTGACCGAACTGATCCACGACTTGCGCGAGGTCAATCCGCGCGCGCTGATTTCAGTCAAGCTGGTTTCTCATGCCGGTGTTGGCACGATCGCCGCTGGCGTGGTCAAGGCCGGTGCAGACCTGATCACGATTTCCGGCCACGACGGCGGTACCGGAGCGAGCCCGATCACTTCGATTCGCTATGCTGGAACGCCGTGGGAAATGGGTCTGTCGGAAACGCATCAGACCCTGGTCATGAATGGCCTGCGCAATCGCGTCATCGTGCAGACCGATGGTGGTCTTAAAACCGGGCTCGATGTGATCAAGGCAGCAATCCTCGGCGCGGACTCGTTCGGCTTCGGTACCGGCCCGATGGTTGCACTCGGCTGCAAGTACCTGCGCATCTGCCATCTCAATTCCTGCGCGACCGGAATTGCCACGCAAAACAGCATTCTGCGCCGCGATCATTTCACCGGTGCGCCGGAGATGGTTCAGAACTTCTTCCAGTTCATTGCCGATGACGTGCGCGAGCTGCTGGCACAACTCGGCGTTCGCTCGCTGCATGAGCTGGTTGGTCGTACCGAATTGCTGCGCATCCTGCCCGGCATCACCGCCAAGCAAGGCAAGCTCGACCTGTCTCGATTGCTGGTCAAGCCTGCCGTGAATTCCAGCGTCGCCGATTCCGGTGCCGCCGGCCCGCTGGCACCGGGCGCAACCGAGCTCGCCCTGGCAACTGTGCGCGACACACGTGATGCCGTCGATGCACTCGCCGGCGCACATTTCCGTTATCCGATCAGCAATGTCGATCGGGCCATCGGTGCACGATTGTCCGGCGAGATTGCTCGCAAGCACGGCGATCAAGGCATGGCCGCTGCGCCGATCACCCTCGAATTCGATGGCTCCGCCGGACAGAGCTTCGGCGCATGGAATGTTGCTGGTCTCAATCTGATTCTGGCCGGCGAGGCCAACGACGGCGTCGGCAAGGGCATGACTGGTGGCCGCATCGTCGTGCGTCCGGCCGATGGAGTGAAGTTTGTCACCCACGAAGCCAGCATCATCGGCAATACCTGCCTGTACGGCGCCACCGGCGGCGAGTTGTTCGCTGCCGGCCGCGCCGGTGAACGCTTCGCGGTGCGCAATTCCGGTGCGATAGCGGTAGTCGAAGGCCTGGGTGACCACGGCTGCGAATACATGACCGGTGGCACCGTCGTCGTACTCGGTCGCAGTGGACTCAACTTCGGTGCGGGCATGACCGGCGGCTTCGCCTACGTGCTCGATCTGGAGCGTGACTTCTTCGACCGTTACAACCACGAGCTGGTCGACATCAACCGCATTTCGCTGGAAGGCATGGAGAATCATCTGCAACATCTGCGTTCGCTGATGCAGGCGCATATCGACGCCACCGGCAGCGCCTGGGCGCGCCAGTTGTTCGGCGACTTCCGCGATGTCCTGCACAAGGTCTGGCTGGTCAAGCCCAAGGCAGCCAGCCTTGCGGCGCTGTCGAACGAACTGAGGGAAGCAGCATGAGCGATCGTCCGTTTCCATTCCTCAAGTTTCCGCGCGCCCTGCCGAGCGAGGTCAAGATCCCGATTCGGGTGCTCAACTTCAACGAGATCCATGCGGATTTCGTCGGCGGCGAATCAGTTGATCAGGCCTCACGCTGTATCGATTGCGGCAATCCGTATTGCTCGTGGGGCTGCCCGCTCGGCAATCGCATTCCGCAATGGCTGAAGCTGGTCAAGGATGGCCGCATTGAAGATGCCGCCACACTCATGCACGAGACCAATCCGCTGCCCGAGATCTGCGGCCGCGTGTGCCCGCACGATCGCCTCTGTGAAGGCATCTGCACACTTGAGGAAGGTTTCGGCGCAGTGACCATCGGTGCGATCGAGCGCTCGGTGACTGATGAGGCGATCAAGCGTGGCTGGCGACCACCGGAAGCGACTTCAAAGACCGACAAGCGCGTGGCCATTGTCGGCGCCGGCCCGGCCGGACTCGCCGCCGCGGATCGACTTGCCCGCGCCGGCGTCAGCGCCGATGTGTTTGATCGCTACGAGGAAATCGGTGGCCTGCTGACCTTCGGCATTCCCTCCTTCAAGCTGGAGAAGGATATTGTGCTCACGCGTCGTCGTGTCCTCGAAGATCAGGGCGTGAGGTTTCATCTCGGCATCGAGATCGGTCGCGACATCGCTTTCGAAAAGCTCGTTGAAGACTACGATGCCGTGTTCATGGCAACCGGCGCCTACACCGCCGTCGATGCCGACTTGCCGGGTCAGGATCTGTCCGGCGTAATCGTGGCCCTGCCCTTCCTGATCGCCAATATCCGCCATCAACTCGGAACCGCGACCAGCGACGATGTGCTGCCCGACCTCAAGGGCAAGCGTGTGGTCGTGCTTGGTGGCGGTGATACGGCGATGGATTGCGTGCGCACCTCGGTTCGCCTTGGCGCCGAGCGCGTGACCTGCGTCTACCGTCGCGACGAAGAGAACATGCCCGGCTCACGCAAGGAAGTGAAAAACGCGCGCGACGAAGGTGTGATCTTCCGCTTTCTTGCCCAACCGCTGGCGATTGTCGGCAAGGGCGTGGTCGATGGCGTCGAGATTGCCGACACCGAACTGATTGCCGATGGTGATGGCCGCGCACGCGCGGAAATTCTCGCCGACTCGGCACACACCATTCCGGCCGATGTCGTGATCCTTTCGTTCGGCTTTCTCGCCAGCCCGCCAGACTGGTGTGCCAGTGCCGGAATCGAAGTCGGCAAGAACGGGCGTCTCAAGGTCGGCGGCAGCCCACGCCTGCCCCTGCAGACCGCGCACCCGAAGGTGTTTGCCGGTGGCGACAACGTTCGTGGCGCCGATCTGGTCGTGCGCGCGGTGCTCGATGGTCGCGAAGCGGCACGTTCGATTTTGAGCCAATTGGGTGTCGTCGCCTGATCAATCATCAGTAGCAAATCGGATCTTCCCGATCTTGATTCGCTTCGAAGTTCTACGAAAGTGAGCCTTCTCCCAGCGGGAGAAGGCGTTCTGATGGCGGAGGTTTGATGCCAATCAGAAAGCTTTTTCGATTGGCGTGTCATGTCTTGAGGCCAAACCGTGTGTATCACCGGTGAGGGAATCAAAACCGGCGCATTTGCGATTGGAAATCAACGCATGTTGCGCATTGAAGCTTGTTGACCGCTGTTCGGGAGAATCGCCATGTTGCACATCCATCGTTTTGCCTGCGTCGGCACGGCGGCACTCCTGCTGTTGTTCACCGGTGCCGCTGTAGCCGGTAACGTCAGCATTCCCAATACCTTCACTGCGCATACGCCTGCCGTGGCTACACAAGTCAACGCCAACTTCGGCGCGGTGGCGACGGCGGTCAATGGCAGCGCCACGGATATCACGGCACTGCAAGGCGCAGTCGCCAATTTGCAGAGTCAATTGACTACGCAGCAGAGCCAACTCGCCACACAGCAAGGCCAACTGGTTGCTCAACAGAGTCAACTGACCACGCAACAGAACACAATCGATACGCTCAATACGACCGTCACTTCGCTCAATACCACCGTGGCTGGGCAGCAGACCACGATTGATACTCTCAACAACACTGTCACCTCGCTCAATACCGCTGTGACGAACCAGCAAACCACCATCACCAACTTGCAAGGCCGCTTGACCACGGTAGAGAGCAATACCGTACTGCAACTGGACGGCTCGCTTGGCCTTGTTCTCGACCCTTTCACCAACCAGCCCACCGCACGTTTCACTGCCGTCAACGTGCAGGTCGTCAATGGTGCAGGCGGCATGGGCACTATCAACGGCGTGGGTAATCTGATCGTGGGCTATAACGAGACCGATCCGGGCGCCACAGAATTCTGCTCCGATGGCAACCACTCAGACGCTTCGAGCTGTGCAACAAGCGGCGGAACCTGGGCGGCCAACCAGCGTAGCGGCTCGCACAATCTGGTTGTGGGTAACGTCAATGCCTATTCGAGATATGGCGGGTTTCTCGCGGGTCGATTCAATATCGTCAATGGAGTCTACGCATCGGTCAGCGGAGGTGCCAACAACAGTGCCAAGAGTGCCCTTTCGTCGGTTAGTGGCGGACGGGCGAACACCGCAGGCGGTCTCTTCGCATCGGTCAGCGGCGGTGTCCAACACACCACTTACTCTAATTACAACTGGGCCGCCGGCAGCTTGTTCGAGAGTCAGTGATGACCACTGCCCATCCACCTGGAGCACTGCCATGCGCACGATCCTGATATTCACCATGCTGGGCCTGGCGGGTCTGGGCTCCAACGCGACGGCAAGCGACCGCATCTTCGCCAACGGCTTCGAACCTTGCTGCACCCTGGGCGGTGAAGTGAGTGGTTTGAGTAGTAGTGGCCTGGTGCTGCATCTGGCCGCGGGTGCGGTCAGCGAGAACAAGAACCTCGCTGCCAACGGTGGCCAACCGCAGCTTTACACCTTTGCCAAAACCGCATCCACCGGCAGCGCCTACACGGTGACCATCACCACCCAACCCGGTGGCCAGATCTGCACGTTGAGCAACGCCAGCGGCAGTATCGGCAGCACGCCCGTCGATGACATCAACGTGACCTGTGTCGCCGGCCCGCCCGATCTGAACTGGGATGACGGCGCATGGGATGACGCTGACTGGCAATGATCGATACGGCGACGGCAGCCTGCCGTCGCCGCAGGTTCCGCAATCAACAGGGTCATTGAATAGCAGAAACGGTTAACCTTGGTGCATGACCCGCATCCTCATCGCCGATGACCATCCACTGTTTCGTCTCGCCCTCGTGCAGGCGGTCAGCAACCTTGAAGACGATATCGAAATTGTCGAAGCGGACGGGCTCGAGTCGGCACGCGATGCGCTGAACGCAGAGCGCTCGATCGATCTCGTCCTGCTCGATCTTCACATGCCCGGCTGTCACGGCCTGATGGGTCTGCTCAGTCTGCGCAGCGAGTTCCCATCGGTTGCCGTGATCATGATCTCGGCCAATGACGATCCCGTCGTCATGCGCCGTGCCATCACTTACGGAGCGGCCGGCTTCATTCCCAAGCGCAGCGGCATCACCGAGATCCAGAAGATGCTGCGTTCGGTCATCGCCTGCGAGAACCCGGCGCCGCTACCCTTGCTCGATCGTCACGATACCGACGCCGCGCAAGATCGCGAACTCGCCACGCGACTGGCTTCGTTGAGCCCGCAGCAATTGCGCGTGTTGTCGCTGGTCGCCGAGGGCCTGCTCAACAAGCAGATCGCCGACCGTCTCGATATCCAGGAGCGCACGGTCAAGGCGCACATGAGCGCCGTGTTCGAACGCCTCGGCGTCAGCAATCGCACGCAAGCCAGCGTGTTGCTGCGCTCGCTCGAAATCATCGATCCATCGCGCTCGGTCGACGACTGACAAGAACAATCCGATCGGCTGCGATTTTACATCGCCTTGGTCAACCCTCACTCCATTGAGTGCATTGGCTGATTTTCAAAGCCCGAGACAAAGATCCGATCAGGATCCTCTTGCGCCAACTCCCCCAGCCAGGCCAGTGCCAGACGGGTGAATTTGCGCGCATGCAACGCCTGACTGCCGCTGTTCGCCCATGTATCGGACGTCGAGTGGATCCAGGGGTTGTCCTCGCCAAACGCCGCCTCGAACGGAAACGAGGCCGCATAGCCGTGCTGGGTCCATGACGCATGATCCGAGCAAGCGTAGTTGCATTCACTATGTGCCACCAGCAGGCTCGGCAGGTAGGTCGCGACAAGTTGCACCAGAAAGTCATTCTGCTGCGCATCCGTGTAGTCGTCGATGAGGGTGATGTCGGCATCTGAACCGTTGTAGTTGGTCATGTCCAGTTGCAGCACGCCCACTACATCACGCTGGTTGTTGGCATAGTCGGTGGCCAGGTAGGCCGATCCCAGTAATCCGACTTCCTCGCCGGAATAAGCCATCAGGTGAATGCTGCGCTGCGGATGGAAATCATGCGCGACGATTGCACGCAACACTTCGCTGAGTCCGGCCACACCCGAGGCATCATCATCCGCACCCGGTGCCCGCGCATTGATTTGCGAGGCCCCACCCGCGTCCCTCCAGTTGACCGAATCGAGGTGTGCGCCGAGGACGAGAATCTGCCCGGGCAAATCGGTGCCCTCGATAGTCAATACCACGCTGGGCATGGCATCGGCGCCGCGATACACCTTGTTCACTTGAATGTCGCTGCGACCGGCCGCGATCAACTGCCACTGCGCTACCAGCCAGTCCGCCGCCTGGGCGCCATGGCTACCGTTGTAGTAGCGATTCTGGAAGGCAGACAAGCTCTGGATATCGGCACCAATACGGCTGTCGGAGACATCGGCGAGCATGGGCAGCACGCGGACTTGCTGATCAATGTCATAGCCAGGCCGAGTGGGCGTGATGGCGGGGGACGATGGCTCCAGCCAGGCCAGCGCATCGGCCAGCGAAGCATGCGCGACAAAGCCGCCGCAGTGATGCAATTCCCGGTGTACGGCAGCGGCCAGGGCATTACGCTCATCGAGGCTGACGCGGACTACAAGGACGGGTTCGGAAATCGCGACCGGCATTCGCCGGCTTTCGATTGCACGCGAGGCCTGTACCTGGACCTGCGGATTGATCTGCTGCATCAATTGGAAAGCCGGCTCGCCGAGGGTAAGCCAGACACCGTCGGGCACAGCAGCACGAGCTGTACCGAGGCCGAAACAAATAAAGAGTAGTACCGCAACGCAGTTTTTCATCGCAGGATGCCAGGGCAGGAACACGAGACAGGATAAGGCAACGCTGACCGGGGTGCACAATCGTCACGATACCTGTCTGTGCACACCTCCATGCAATGTTTTCCGACGGTCTGTTCCACACGCGACTCTCGCTTCCGGCATCCATGCAACAGAGTTCAGCGCCGCACAAGGGACGACAGGTTTGAGCCGATGCGGAAACTTGGGAGATGCAGCTTCCCGAGACACCATCATTCAAGCGGCATCGCGCAAGCGGTCGCCTGTGGATCCCATTGCGGATGTCAGCGCCTGATCGAGATCAGCCCAGAGATCATCGACATGCTCGATGCCGACTGACAGACGCAGCAGCCCTGCGGTGATTCCGTGCTTTTCGCGCGTTTGTTCGTCGACCACGCGATGAGTGAGTCCGGCCGGATGCTGGATCAGGCTGTCGACCGAACCAAGACTGACTGCTGGCGTGATCAGCTTGACCGCCGCCATGGTTGCAGCCGCCGCCTCAAATCCGCCATGCAGTTCCATTGCCATCAATGCACCGGGCCCGCGCATCTGCGCAGCGTCGCCATTGCCGATCAGTTCGCCCTGCTCGCTCCCGGCGATGCCGGGAAAATAGACTCTGGAGACCGCCGCATGCTTTTTCAGTCGTTCGGCGATTTCAACCGCATTGGCTTGCGCCCGCTCGACGCGAAGTGCCAGCGTGGCCAGACCGCGATGCAACAGATAGGCACCGAGCGGGTGCAGCAAGGCGCCCGTCAAGGCACGCATCTGACGCAGGGCATGAGCATCCTGGTCAGCGCAGCAGACAACGCCGGCGATTACATCACCGTGACCACCAAGAAATTTGGTTGCACTGTGCACGACGTAGCGCGCGCCGAGTGCCGCCGGGTTTTGCAGGATCGGTGTGGCAAAGGTCGAATCGACCATCACCGGCACATCGCCAGCGGCCGCGACGACGGCACGGATGTCGACCAGCTTGAGGGTCGGATTGGCCGGCGTCTCGACGATGATCAGGGAGGTGTCGTCACGTCGCTTCGCCGCGATCTGATCGACGGTGACAAATTCGGCTTCGAGCCCGAGTGCGCCACAGGCGAGCAGATGATCGGCGCTGCCGTAGATCGGGCGCACCACCAGCACATGCGAACCCGCTGCGCGACGGCTCAGCAACAAGGCCGTCAATGCGGCCATGCCGGATCCGAATGCCACGCAGCTCTCGGTGCCCTCAAGTTCGGCAATGGCCTGTTCGGTGCGTGCCACGGTGGGATTGTGCAGACGCGCGTAGATCGGGTTTTCCGCATGCGCCGCGCCACCGACCAGGGCATCGAAACTGGCCGTCCCTGCAGCCAGGTCGTGGACCGGATAGGTGGTCGACAGATCAATCGGCGAGGCATGGACTCCGAGCTCGGCAAAGTCGTCGCGGCCAGCGTGCACGCTGCAGGTTTCGATACGGCGCATTGGATCCTCCAGGGCGAATATGTTTCAAATGATCGCCCATGATGAAACAATTGACGGCATGTTGGGCGTGAGCCGAATTTAATTCTGAAACTGAGGATGCTTGTGATGCTCGACCGAACAGACATCGAATTGCTGCGGCTGTTGCGGAAGAATGCACGACTGCCAAACAAGACCCTCGCCGAAAAGACCGGGATTGCCCAATCCACGGCACTCGAACGCGTCCGTCGTTTGCGCGAATCCGGCGTCCTCGAGGGCTATCACGCCGAGGTACTGCCGGCGGCCATCGGCATCGGTCTGCAGGTCATGGTGGCGGTGCGCATGAGCCGCCATTCGCGCGAACTCATCGACAGCTTCGTCGCCCACATGAGCAAGCAGCCGGAAATCCTCGCCCACTACCATGTCGCCGGTGCCGACGATTTCCTCGTCCATCTCGTTGCCCGCGATGCCGATCATCTGCGCGAGCTGACCATGAGCATCTTCACCGAACGCGAGGAAGTCGCCCACATCCAGACCAATCTGATCTTCGCCTTTCAGCGCAATACCGATCTGCCAATCTATCTGGACACGGCGGAGGAATAAGTAGACTCCGCGTATCTTTGTCATTGTTCAGTCAGTCGATCTCTCCCAATCGAGGACATCACAAGTCGGCCTCAGGTTGGACCGTCGCTACTGGCGCCGGCGCGTCCCAGCCGCCGCCGAGCGCCTTGTACAACGCCACCAGCTCGATGGCGGCAGCCGTGTGCGCGTGTACGCTCGCTGTTTCTGCTTCGAACAGCAGACGCTCGGCGGCCAGCAGCTCGACCCGTGCGATGTCACCGGCTGCGTAACGCGCGCTGGCGTGATCGTGGCTGCGGCGCGAGGCTTGCAGCGCCAGCTGACGACGTTCCAGTGAGTCGAGGCCGGCGCGGTAGTCACCCAGCGCACGCTCGGCGTCACCCAACGCGGTCAGTACGGCCTGCTCATAGGCCAGCGCGGCCTGGCGTTCGGCGGCCTCACGGGCACGGATCTCCGCGCGCACGCGACCGCCGTCGAACAACCGCCAGGAAATCAGCGGCAGGATCGAGAAGCGCGTGCTCGATGCGTCGAACCAGTCACCGCTGTCGAGGGCCTGGAATCCGCCGCCGGCGCCAATCGACAGTTTCGGAAACAGCTCGGCCGTGGCCACACCGATATCGGCCGTGCTGGCAGCGAGACGCCGCTCGGCCGCCACGACATCCGGTCGGCGACGCAGCACATCGGCGCGCTCACCGACCGGCAAGGGCAGCAATGCGAGTGGCACTGGTGCGGCATCCAGCAGAGCCAGTTCACGCTCCGGCGGCGCGCCCAGCAGCACACCGAGGCTGAGCACGGCGGCGCGCTGGCGCGCCTCGATGCCCGGCAGCGCGGCGTTGGCTGTCGCCCACTGTGCGTAGGCGGTGTCGACATCGGCGGCGGCAACATCTCCCTGAGCCAGACGCTGGCGGGTCAGTTCGAGCGACTGCTGCAGCGTCTCCAGCGTTGCCCGCTGTATGCGCAGCTCGTTCCCGGCACCGACCGCGTTGAACCGGGCGCGGGCCACTTCGGCAACGATGCGCATGCGCACGCCTTGTGCTTCGGCTTCGGTCGCTTGCAGTCTTGCGCTGGAACTCTCCAGTGCACGCTGCCTGGCGCCAAACAGATCGGCCTCCCAGGCTGCATCAAAGCCGGCGTCATAAATGGTCTGCTCGGCCTCAAGACCGGGAATGGAGCCAACCGGCAGCGGGCCGTTCTGGCTTTGCCCACGCCGGTTGACGCTAGTTCCGAGCGTCACCAGCGGCGCCTGATTGCCGGCTACGCGATCACGCAGCGCGCGCGCCTCGTCGATGCGTGCTGCGGCTTGGCGCAGATCGAGGTTTTGCGTCAGGGCCGTGTCGATCAGGCGTTCGAGCACCGGATCGCCGAGCGTTGCCCACCAGCGCGCAAGGTCCACCGGCGCGCTCGCGGCGGCGACCGGCCGGGTCCAGCCTTCGCCGGTATCGACAGGCGGCGGCGCGCGATATTCGGGGCCGACCGCACAGGCGCTCAGCAGCGCGCTGGCCAGCACCAGCGCGGCACTTCGCGAGCACCCGCGCGATCGCTGCAGCGAGTCGACAAAGTGGTTTGTTTTCATATATTTGCGCTGTTTCATTGCAGTCGTCCTCGAACGAATACGGTGGCCATCGTCAGCGATACCAGAGCAATGATCGCCAGCGGCCAGAGGCTGGCGAGGATGTCGCTGAGTGGCAGCGCCTTGAGGAAGCTGCCCTGCACGATGATCAGGAAGTGGGTAAGCGGAATGGCCTGCGCCAGCCATTGCAGCAACAGCGGCATGTTTTCCACCGGCGTCGCGAAACCCGACATCAGCACCGCCGGCACGCCGATGGCGAAGGCGCCAAGAATGGCTTGCTGCTGGGTGGCACTGACCGCGGAAATCATCAGGCCGATACCGACCACGGAAAGAATGAACAGCACCAGGCTGAGCAGCAGCAACCAGAACGACCCGCTGAAAGGGATCTGGAACAGCACGATCGCTGCGCTGATCATCATCAATCCAAGGATCGTGCCGATGGCCAGTGCCGGCAGCGATTTGGAAACGATGATTTCCGGCGTCGTGGTCGGTGAAACCAGTAGCTGGTCGAACGTGCCCAATTCGCGCTCGCGGGCAATCGAGAGCGAGGTAATCAGCAAGGCGCTGAAAAACGCCAGAATGCCGGACAGACCGGGCACGATGAACCAGCGGTAGGTCAGGTTGGGATTGAACCAGTTGCGTACCACCACCGGCGCCGCAGGCGCAGCCTCGGCTGCGACCTCGGCACCCACCTCGGCGGCGATGGCGGACAGATAGCTGACCGTGATCTGGCCCGAATTGCTGCGCCGCCCGTCGACCAGCACCTGCACCTGAGCACTGCCGCCCGCGGCGATGGTGCGGGAGAAATCCACCGGGATATCGAGCGCGGCGATCACCCTGCCCTGGTCGATCAAGCCGCGCAGTTCCCGGCTGTCGGTCACATGATGGATCTGGTTGATGAACTCGGCGCGGTCCAGGCGGGAAACCAGTTCGTGCGCCCAGCGGCCGGCATCCTGGCCATGCACGGCAATATCCACATTGCGCACTTCCAGCGTGGCGGCGAAGGCGAAGATCAGCAACTGCGCCAGCGGTGGCACGAATACCACCATCCGGCTGCGCGGATCACGCAGGATGCTGAGCACTTCCTTGATGAACTGGGCGCGCAGCCGGGTGAAGTCGAAGATGCTGGATACGTGTGCCATGCGCCTACTCCAGGTTCTTGCGCGTGGCGCGCTTGGCCAGCACGAAAAAGAACACGCCAATGGCGGCCATGGCCAACAGATTCGGCAAGAGTACCGCCCAGACATCGCCCGCCAGAAATATTGTTTTCAAGGAAGAGACGAAATAGCGCGCCGGAACAAACAAGGTAATGAACCGGATCGGCGCCGGCATGGCGTCGATCTCATAGAGGAATCCCGACAGCATGAAAGCCGGCAGGAAACCGGAGAACAGGGCAATCTGCGCGGCCAGGAACTGGTTGCGCGTCACTGAGGAGATCAGCAGGCCCTGGCCCAGTGCGGGCACCATGAATACTGCCGAAAGCAGCAGCAACGCGGCCAGCGATCCACGCAATGGCACGTCGAACACGAACACCGCCAGCGCCGCCGCAGCCAGCGTGGCGAGCATGCCGAGCACGAAGTACGGCAGCAGCTTGCCGATCAGGATTTCCACCACCGACGCCGGTGTCGACAACACCGCTTCCATGGTGCCGCGCTCCCATTCGCGCGCCACCACCAGCGCGGTGAGCATGGTGCCGATGATGGTCATGATGATGGCGATGGCGCCGGGCACGAGTGAGCGACGGCTTTCCAGCTCCGCATTGAACCAGTAGCGCGGCTCGAGTACGACGGCGGCCGAAGGTGTTTCCGCACCGAGCCCGGCACGCCAGGTCTGCACGACGCCCTGGCTGTAGTTGGCCACGTAGTTGGCGGTATTCGGCTGCGAGCCGTCGGTGATGACTTGTATCAGTGGCCGACCGCCGCGCTCGCTCAGGCGACGCTCGAAATCCTGCGGGATCACCACGAAGCCACGCAGCTTGCCCGATACGACCTGCCCTTCCACTTCGCGCCGATCCTGCGCAAAGGTCACATCCAGATAGCGGGTGCCGGCGAATGCCGCGGCGAGATCCTGGGCAGAAGCGGACGCAGATTCCAGCACAACGCCGATGCGCACGTTGCGCACGTCCAGCGACACCGCGAAGGCAAACAGAAACAGCAGCACCACCGGCAACACGAAGGCAATCAGCAAGGTCGATGGATCGCGTATCGCCTGCAGACTTTCCTTGCGCACCAGGGCCATCAGCCGTTGCGGATCGAAACGGCGCATGGCGGCGGCCGACAGCGGGTCGCTGTGGCGCGGACGGATTGCGCCGCTCATGCCGCCGCCTCGCTTTGCGCTTCGTCGGCCAGATCGGCGGACTCGACCAGATGAATGAAGGCGTCTTCCATGGTCGGATCGGGTCGCTCGGCGCTGACCGCACCGCGCTTGAGTGCGTCAGGCGTGTCCAGGGCAATCAGCCGCGCACGAAACAGCATCGCCACGCGGTCGCAGTACTCGGCCTCGTCCATGAAGTGGGTGGTGACCATGATCGTCACGCCCTTGCGCGCGAGGCCGTTGATGTGGGTCCAGAATTCGCGCCGCGTGATCGGATCGACGCCTGAAGTCGGCTCGTCCAGAAACAGTACCGGAGGCCGATGCATGACCGCGCAAGCCAGCGCCAGGCGCTGCTTGAAGCCCAACGGCAACGAGTCCGGCGCCGCCGACAGCCAGGGCTGCAGGCCGAAGGTTTCAATCATCTCCTCGATGCGCGTGCGCCGCGTCTCGCCTTCGAGCCCGTACACGCCGGCGGAGAACTCCAGGTTCTGGCGCACCGAGAGCAGGCCGTAGAGAGAAAACTTCTGCGCCATGTAGCCAAGCTGGGCCTTGGCCGCGCCGGTCGCCCGACGCAGATCCAGGCCAACCACGTGCGCCTCGCCCTCGGTCGGCTTGAGCAGTCCGCAAAGCATCTTGAAAGTGGTCGATTTGCCTGCGCCGTTGGGGCCGAGCAAGCCGAAGATTTCGCCTTTGCGCACCTCGAAGCTGACGTTGTCGGTGGCGGTGAAATCACCGAAGCGCTTGCTCAGGTTGCGGCAGGAAACGGCGATGTCCGATTCGAGCTGCACTTCGGGCAGGCGCTCGGCCAGCGCCGAAGTGCCGCCAGGGCCGCCACCCAGAAGATCGATGAAGGCATCCTCGAATCGGGGCGGCACCGCGGCCAGTCGTGCACCGACGCGGTCGGCCAGCGCCTGGATCTGTTGCCTGTCGGCGTCGGCACGCAACACCACACGCACGCCTGCGCCCTGGATCACGCCATCACCGATACTGTCCAGATTCAGCGCTTCGGCGAGTACCGCACGGCGCTGGTCGCCCACTTCCTCAAGCCGAAAACTGCGCTCCTTGAGACGTCCGGTCAGCTCTGCGGGCGGACCGTCGTAGGCCAGCTGTCCCTCATTGAGCAACAACACGCTGTCGCAGCGCTCGGCTTCGTCAAGATAGGCGGTGGACCAGACCACGGCCATGCCCTCGTCGGTCAACGCCTGCACCATGCGCCACAGATCCTGACGGCTGACCGGGTCGACACCGACACTGGGTTCGTCGAGCAGAAGCACCGCCGGTCGTGCCATCAGCGCGCAGGCCAGGCCCAGTTTCTGTTTCATGCCGCCGGACAGTTTTCCGGCCAGGCGCCTGGTGAACGGGCCGAGGCGGGTGAAGTCGAGCAACTCGGCGAACAGGTCGGTGTGCTGATCGGCATTCGTGCCGCGCAACTGCGCATACAGGCGCATGTTTTCCATCACCGACAGGTCTTCGTACAGACCAAAACGCTGCGGCATGTAGCCGCTGGCCACGTGGATGGCATCGTTGTCCTCGACCACGTCGAAACCGGCCAGGGTGACGTGGCCGGCATTCGGTACCAGCAGGCCGGTCATGATGCGCATCAGGGTGGTCTTGCCGGCGCCGTCGGGGCCGACCAGACCGGTCAGTTGACCGTAGTGGATGCGTGCGCTGAGGCCACGCAATGCCTGCGTGTCGCCGAAATGCTTGTCCACCTGGTCAATGACGACGGCAGGCTCGCGCTCTGCATCGGTCGATACGGCGGACCCGGTGTTGCGGGCGGGCATTTCAGGAACCCTGTCTGCGCGCGCCGGCGACTGCCGCGACTGCCCGGGTATCAACTTCGATGGTTACCGGCATGCCCTGGCGCAAGGCGGCATCGGCACTGGTCTGGTCAATCACGATGCGCAGGCGATAGACCAGGTCGGTGCGCAGCTCCGTGGTTTCCACCGTCTTCGGTGTGAACTCGGCGCGCGGCGAGATGAAACCAATTTGCCCGCGATAGATCTTGTCGGAAGAATCACTGTGCACGCGGACCACGGTTCCGGGCGCGATGCGTCCCAGATCCGGCTCGCTGATGTAGGCCCGCACATACACCGGCGCATCCAGGCTCAGGCTGTAGACCGTGCTTTGGCTGGCGACCATGCTGCCCGGCTCACGCACCCGTGCGATCACGGTGCCGGCGCTCGGTGCCAGCAGTTCGGTATCCGCCAGGGCAGTGGCAGCCTGGGCACGTGCCGCCTCCGCAGCGGCCAGTTGCGCTTCGCCGGCAGCGATGTCTTCGCTGCGAAAGCCTTCGGTGGCCTGCGACAGCGCAGCCCTGGCGGCCTTGACGCCGGCGGCGGCCTGATCACGTGCGGAGCGAACCGTGTCGACCGTTCGCTGGCTGCTTGCGCCCGATGCGAGCAGGCTGCTCTGGCGGCGATAGTTGCGCTCGGCGTCGCTGGCCACGGCCAATGCCTGGTTCAAAGCCGCCTGTGCCTGGGTGATCTCCTGCGGGCGCAATCCACGACGTAGCTTGGCCAACTCCGCCTGCGCTACTTCCACGGACGCTTCGGCCACTGCGAGCGCTTCCTGATAAGGCTGGGCATCGAGTGCCGCCATACGCACACCCAGTTCGACTGAATCGCCCTCATCGAACGCCATCTGTGCCACGCGCCCAGGTTGGCGGAAGGCCAGTTGCACCTCACGGATGTCGACGTTGCCGTATAGCAGCAGCGGGCCGGCATCCTTGTCCGCACGCTGCATCCACCACCATCCTGCGCCAAGCGCGACGATGACAACGGCGGCGATGACGATGACCCGCTTGCCAGCGCTGGAAAGACTGCTGATTTTCATTGCCTGGTCTCCGTGAATTCAACCGATGTACCGGACTGACTGATCGTTGGAACCTCGCGACCGCGTGCGTGGCAGGCGCTCATGGCATCGCTCCGATGCCGCGCCGGTAGATGGCAAACACGCGCGGCGCGTCATGTCCGATACCTGCCACGTCACCTTTCAGCAGCGACTGCATCACCAGCCCCTGGATGGTGCCGATGAAGAGCACTGCCGCTGCCTCCACATCCAGCCCGGCATCCAGCTCACCTTGTACCTTGCCGGCCTCAAGCAACTTCCGCAGCAACGCTGAATAGTGCTGTGTCAGGGTCTGCACCATCTTCTTCGGAATAGTCTCTCCCGGGCGCTGCAGTTCGCCGAACAGCATCCTCGGTACACCGGGGTGTTCGGAGACGAATTCGATGTGCGTCATGAACACCGCTTGCAGGGCTGCGAGTGGAGACGCCGCGCCTTCTGCGGCCTTGTTGACCCGCGCCAGCAGGCGTTCCGAGACCCATGACATGACCGCCTGCAGAATCGCGTCCTTGCTCGGGAAGTGGCGAAAAATTGCGCCCTGAGTCAACCCCATACGCTGCGCGATGGCCGCGGTCGTGATGTCACTGGGATTCTGCTCCGCGGCCAGATCGACCACGGCTTCCACGGTGGCCGCACGCCGCGCATCAGCCGGGAGGTATTTGGGTTGCTCACTCATGGGTTTGCCAGGTCGAAAGAAAGTAATCGATTACTATCTTAGACGCGGGACAGACTGCGCGCAAGAGGGCCATCCAAAGAGAAGCCATCTTGCCCGAGAGGAGTATCAGGGCAGCATCAATGCCAGGCGCGCTGGCGCCAGCTGGTCGAGCTCACATCACGGCTAACAGGCTGCTGGCAGCCAGTCGGACTTGACTCGGCTGGGCTGCTAAAGCCGTTTGGCGAATCAGTCGCGGTAGCACTGCAGGCGATCGACTTCGTCACCCGGCTTCTTCAACCCGTGGTGCTGGCCGGGGTAGATGACCAGTCGGGTTTCGATATCGAGACTGCCGAGTACCTGATACACCTGCTTGGATTTCATCAGCGCCACTTTGAAACCCTCTTCGCCGCAAAGGAACAGGGTCGGTATTCTGATTCGGTCGGCGTGGAAGAATCGCGCCGAGCTGCTCGGGACCGATCAGTCCGCTCGGGACAGAATGATCGACGCTGACGAGCATTTCGACGACCTCATGCACCGCTGATGGCAGCCGCGTGCAGCGTCGCTCAGGAGGGCTTTGGCGCCTCGGGCCAGTAGTAGGAATCCGGATAGGCACGCGTACCGAAAATCGCCGTGCCGATACGCACCTCGGTCGCGCCTTCGGCAATGGCGAGCGGAAAATCGCCGCTCATGCCCATCGACAGGCGTGGCACATCGTGACCCTGTGTCAGCGCCGCGTCACGTAGTTCGCGCAGCATGCGAAAACATGCACGAACCTCACTCTCGTCATCGGAATGCACGGCCAGGGTCATCAGGCCACGCACGTGCAGCGTGTCGAAGTCACGCAAGGTATCGAGAAACGCTGGCAACTGATCGGGTGGCAGGCCGTACTTGGTTTCCTCGGTCGAGGTCTTGACCTGAACCAGTACATCGAGCGTACGTTCCTCGATCTGCAAGCGCTTGTGCAAGGCTTCGGCGAGTTCCAGCCGATCCAGCGACTGCACCTCGCTGGCCATGCGCGCGACCTCTTTCGCCTTGTTGGTTTGCAGATGGCCGATCATGATCCAGTTGATCGCACAATCGGCCAGCGGCTCGAACTTGGCCTTGATTTCCTGCACCTTGTTCTCGCCGAAGCGATGTTGACCAAGGGCCACCGCCTCGCGGATGACATCAACGGAAAAGGTTTTGCTGACCGGCAGGATGGAAACTTCCGACGGATCACGTCCCGCAGCTCGGCACGCCACATCGACGCGCTCGCGGACCTCATTCCAGCGTGCGGCCAAGCCGTCGCCAGTCCTTTCCTGATTCATGCTCATCCTTTCCATCTGGGTGCCATCACAAGCACGATCAAGGCTCGGCATCCAATTGTTCCTCAAGCCTGCGCTCATCTCGATAGAGATAGAAGTCCATCGCCAGCTTCAGGACAATCACAACCAAAACGAACACGCCCGTGCTGGCAAGTGCCGGCAGCAGTCCAATGGCTACCAGACCCAGCAGGATGGACAGCAGCAAGGCAATCGATCGCTTGAACGGAAAAGCGACGAGTTCGCCAACGCGAACGCTTCGAAATCCTCCAAGGAAAAGGAAGTTGATCGCGAATGAAAGGCCATGACTGGCGACGAATACCAGCGAAACGGCAATCAAAAGCGGGTAGTTCATCAAGACTTCAGTGCCGGCACCGCTTTGACTTGGCAAACTTTCCGCATGGACGACAAAACCGACGGCCGCACCACAGATCGCAAAGAATGCAGAGCTCGTCCCGACGATGATAATGATCGATGCGATCAACGAAACAATCCGCGGAATCTTGATCGAGCTATTCCGATACGGATTGCCGATTATCGAAGCGACAATCAGGCGAAGTGCGCAAAAAACTCCGATCCAGATCGTTTCCCAGCAATACACGATCAGAATCTGGATCAGTGAGAGATCCAGCATCATGGCGATCACCAATACCGCGGCATTGGCGATGATCAAACCGATCGCGCTTAATCCCCGGCGCGCGAGAAACTCTTCTGCGATCGAGGATTTCACGGCGACGTTCAGATCGGCGGACCGGGCGGAATGACCGGCAATGCCCGCAACTTGACCGATTTCGGATCGTCGAGATACTTGCCAATCAGGTTCGCGGCTTCGGCACGGTTCGATGCCTCGCTGCCGCGACCTGCATTCTTCGCCAGCCAGCGCTGCCAACCCTGCAAGCGCGCGCGCACGCCTGCGTCGACCTGGGCATGCAATTTCCCGTCTTCGAGCACATGCAGCAAGGCATCGATGACGACCCAGTTTGCCGCGCTTTGCACTGCCTCGCCGGCAGGCACGCTCGACCCAACATCGCTGCGCTGCCAGGTGCCGCGGAATACCGCATCGAGCACCTCGCCGACACCGGGCTCATCGGCATTGCGCGCGTGCTGCCAGGCGAGACGATTGAGGCGCTCGGGTGCAAACAGAAAGCTTGTCGTCTGCGCGGTCGCGGCTTCGGCCGCCGAGAGCGGATCGAACAGCGGGGTCATGCGCGTAGTGAAATATTCCCGGCTGCGTGCGTATTCGGTTGCCGGTGGCGTGAGCAGATTCAGCACCTGGATTGGCAAGGCCAGCTGTTCGGCGCTCAATGTCCTGACCAGTCGATCGAGTGCCGCGCGCTGTCGATCGGCGCCGACAACTTGCGGGCCGGCCTGATGGTCAGCGGCCTCGGAATAGGCGTACGTCGAACCACCGAGCAGTCGCGCGACCGCTTCGGTCTGATAGCGATGCAGCAGATAGACCGGCACCAGCCGGGCTTCGAGTTCGCCAGCCCGACGCTGCGGTGGCAACACGCCAATCGAAAAACTGTCCAGCGCCTTGCGCCTTACGGCGAGCAGCGAATCGAATGTGGCCAGCGAATCGGCGCCGAAATCCCAGAGCAGGCCATCGACTTCGGCATCGCCCGGCGCACGCGCATCGGCATCGCTGATGTAGCGAAATCCGGCCTTGGCGATGTCGGCACGCAGCTTGGCCAGAGAAGCCTGTTCGGTCCCGGGCGCGAACTGCTGGTAGGCGTGGGCGACGATGAAATCGTCCCATGGACCGACACCGACGCCATAGGCATGGTCGAGATGCAGCGACCCATCGGCATCGAGCTTCAACAGCGGATGCGGGTAGTCCATGACCGAACCGTTGCCGTGTCGGCTGGCGGCAAAATTGTGCGCGAAGCCGAGCGAATGACCGACTTCATGCGCGGCCAATTGGCGCAGGCGCGCGAGGGCCATTTGTTCGGCCTCATTTTTCAACTCGGTCGCATTCGATTTGTCGTAAGGCGCGAGCAGACTTTCGGCAATCAGAATGTCCTGACGTACGCGCTGGGAACCGAGTGTCACCGAACCCTTGATGATCTCACCGGTACGCGGATCGACAATCGCACCGCCATACGACCAGCCACGCGTATAGCGATGCGCCCAGGTGATCAGGCTGTAGCGCACATCCATCGGATCGACGCCTTCGGGCAGCAACTCGACGCGAAATGCATCCTTGAATCCTGCCTTCTCGAACGCGGGCTTCCACCAGTTGGCACCTTCGAGCAGGGCCGAACGGACCGGCTCCGGCGCACCGCGATCGACGTAGAACACGATCGGCTTGCTGACCGCGCTCTGTGCCGCGCCCGGATCAAGCTTGTCCAGACGAAAATGTGGCTGCAGGCGTACATCGATGCTTGACGCGAGCGGCTGCGCGTAATCGTAGTAGCCGATGCTGAAGGCGCCGGACCCCGGATGGTAGGCGCGCGGCTTGAAACCCGGTTCGGGCAAGCGCACCAGACTGAGGTGCTGGCGCACGGTCACGCTTTCCGGATCCGGCGTGACATCGCGGATGTACTCGGCCTCGCCGGGACCCTTGAAGGTCAGCAGCGCTTCGAGTTCGGTGTTGTCCGGAAAGCTTTTCGCATCGGCCAGCGACACCGCGCTGCGCTTGTCGTCGACTTCGTACTTGCCCTGCCCGCTGCGGCCGAGTTGGCGAGCAACGCCATGACGATCCGAAATCAACAAGGAGCTGACATCGATAACCACGCCGCTCTTGCCTTCGCCGATGATGTCGCCGGCCCAGAGCACCGATTCGGCGAATGCCTGGCGCACACTCAGGGCCTCATCCGGATTCGTTGACAGCGCGCGAAAACGCGTGTTGTCCTCGACCAGCAGGACACGCGGCCCGACCCGGCGAAACTCGACCAGCTGCGATCCACCACTTTGGCCGCGATCGAGGCCGATGTCATTGGATCCGACGCCCCAGGGCAGCGAACTGATCAGCAGAAACGGCTTGTCGAATTCCTCCACGCCAAGCAGGACACGACCTGTCGCGCGGTCGCGGTAGACATCGAAAAATCCGCCGATGTGTTCGGTTCCGCGCGTCGCTGATTTGATGTCAGTTGGAGGCGGGCTGACGGCATCCTTCGCCGACTTTGCAACAACGTTCGTCGCCATCAGCGATGAAAAAAAGATAAACAGACAAGCAAATTTGCTGAGTTGCATTTGTCACTCCCCAATGAATGATCCGGGACTTGCCCGAATCAATCGATTACTTGAGCTGATCAGACCTTGCCTATTTCGACTTGAACGCCAAAGTCGCCTGCTCGATGCGCTTGCTGTAAGCATCAAGAACGGCGGCCGTGCGCACCACACCCTGAGTGGCGAGATCCCAGTTCCGATCCTCGATCGACTCACGCACGCTGGGCAAGGTCTTCACGCCATAACCGGTGGTCATGCCGGGCGCATAGATGAAATGCTTGAACCACGGTCGTCCGGGCAAACCCTTCGCGTCGAGCAAGGTTTGCTCCATGCCCTGCAACAAACCGTTAAGATCCGAACGCTGCCTGGCAGACAAGTCCAGTCCAGCCGCCTGAGCCTTTTCCAGCGCGCCGTCATAGGCCTTGGTACTGCGATCAAGACGGACCAGCGCATTGTCGAGCGGAGCAAAATCGATATACGGAACGTTGTCTTCGCGCGCAGGAGGCAGCAGGACTTTGCTCGGATCCGCGGCCAGCTTGAAGGCGCCGCTGTCGAGCAGACTGGCGAGCGCGTTTGTGCGTTCGCGCTCGCTGTCGGCGAGCTTGTGCACCTCATCGGCATAGCGTGCCACGGTCTCGGCGAAATCGCCGAATCGCATCGGCAACACTTCGGCATTGGCTGCTCGCAGCACAATGCGTCCGGCCGTCTGCGACAGCGCAACACCGTAGACGAATCCCGGATCACCAAAGCGCTCGTAGTGATCAAACGAGTCGTAGACGGAATGGTAGACGCCGCCCTGCTCGTCTTCTCCGCCATAACCGATATTCAGTGAGGCGATGCCGACGTGTTGCAGGAATGCGCTGTAGTCGGAACCCGAGCCCATGCCACCGATCGGCAAGTCGCTGCCATTGGCGGCAAGCTTGGCAACCCGCTGGCTTTCCGGGTTCGGGTTTTCAAACGCATCCACCTGTATTGCCGCACGCAGGCGCTGGTCGACACTGACTCCGGTTTGCGGATCACGCACTTCGGCGGCAACCTGGTTGACCAGATGTTGCAGCGAATGACTGCCTTCGGCGCCGAGGAAGCCGCGGCTGTTGGTATCCGAATTCAGATACAGCACGGCCTTTTGCTTGAGCTCCTTGGCATGCGCCTCGACCCACTCGGTGGATCCGAGCAAACCCGGCTCCTCGCCATCCCAACTGGCATAGACGAGGGTTCGTGCAGGCTTCCAACCCTGCTTGAGCAATGCGCCGATAGCTTTCGCTTCGGCCAGCATGGCGACATTGCCGGCCAGTGGATCCCAGGCACCGAATACCCAGCCATCATGATGATTACCGCGCACGATCCACTCATCCGGATTGCTTGCACCACGAATCCTGGCGATCACGTCGTAAGCTGGCTTGCGCGTCCATTCCGACTCGATCTTCATGTGTACTTTCGCCGGCCCGGGGCCGATGTGGTACGTCAACGGCAGGGCACCACGCCAGCTTCTCGGCACGACCTGACCATCCAGCGCGGCCAGCAGCGGTTGCGCATCGGCCCAGGAAATCGGCATCACCGGAATTTTCAGGATCGTCACCGCATCCTCCATCGCCAGGCGCCTGGCATCCGGCGTCGAACCCACGCCCGGGGTCAACGGATCGCCCGGATACAGGATCATGTCGAGCACCGAGCCACGCTGAACGCCATCGGCCGGACGATAGCCGCCCTTCGGATACGCATCACCGGCGAAATAGCCGTCTTCATGCGGATCGGAATAGATCAGACAACCGACCGCACCATGTTCATGGGCGAGTTTCGGTTTGAGTCCGCGCCAACCGTGGCCGTAGCGCGTAATGACGATCTTGCCCTTGACGTCGACGCCGTGGCGGGCGAGCTCCTTGTAGTCATCCGGCATGCCGTAATTGACGTAGACCAGTTCCGCGGTGACATCACCATCGGCGCCGTAAACGTTGTACGGCGGCAAGCTGCCTTCGGTCTTGAACGAGGTCGAATCACCTTCAATGGGCGGCTCATTCAGCGCCGCAGTAAATCGAGTCGGCTCGATGAGTTCGAGTGAGTGCGATTTCGCTGTCGGATAGAGCACGTCGAAGCGCTCGATTTTCGCGTCCCAACCCCACTCCTTGAACTTGGCCAGCATGAACTCGGCGTTCGCCTTGCCATGCGCCGAGCCAAGGTGGTTCGGCTGCGAAGCCATCTGGCGCATCCACTCGCGCTGGTCATCGGCCTTGAGCTCAGCATCGAAGCGTCGCTCCAGCGCACGTTGCGCTGTCGCAGCCGCATCGCTGAAACCAAGCATCGGAGCGGCATCCGCGGAAGCGCGCGCAGCGCTGACGCCACTGCCGACTGTCATCAACATCGGAATCAGGATGGAAAAAATCGTTGGCGTGGCTCGGCGCATGGTCAAACTCCCCGGTTGGACAATCGACAAGCCATCAAGACTACGCCCGCCAACGCGCCGCGCAAAATGCCGATTGGCATGGCCGTCGAAATCAGACGCGAGCGCTGATCGACCCTGCAATCTCCGTGTTGAGGCGATGCTCCGGCGCAGCCGAGCCTGACCCGGGCTGGCCGAAGCCTGGGCGAGCGCTACCGGGTGCCAGCGCCAGCCTTGGCGTTGCTCTTCTGCGAATCAGCTTCAGGCTTGTCGGTCTTGCCTTTCTTTGCGCTGGTTTCTGCCTTGCCTGCAGCCTCCGGCTTGTCCTTTGCGGCCGTCTCTTCGCTTTCCACATCAATCGAGCGCAAGCGAACGTGATCGGCCCAACCGGTCCCTTCATCCATGAGCATGAAACCAACCTCGACCATGTTGGTAGTCGGAGGCGCAACCGATTTGAGAACAACTTCCTTCCAGTCGGTATTGCCGACCATCGGTGCGGCAAGAACCTGGTCAAGAATATTGCTGTAGTTCTTGAAGGTCATGACCATCACCCAACCTTCCTTTCCGACCTTGGCAGTCTTCAACATCGCAGTCATTTCAACCTGCTTGCCACCCAGGTCCTTGCTCTCAACGCGCTGCATGATCAAGCCGTAGACCTGCTCGGCGGTGCGCCGCATGCTGATGCTGCTCTTGCCGTGTGCGGCATTCTTCGTATCTGTCGTGACCTCATAGGCACCCAGGCCGGCGTGCTGGATGCGCGCCCATCCGGGAATGCGCTTGCCTGCGATGGGCTGCTCGAAATCGGCATTCTTGAGGGGAATTTCAGTGGCTGAGACACTGCCTGCAATCAGCAGACTGGCAACGAGCAGGGCAAACCTTGTCATAAAGAACTCCAGATCGGGCCGCTTTATTTGCGGCAAACCACGGTCGAACCCGCTATCTTGGCCGGAAGTTCGACAATCGACAAGCCTGCCGAGCAGACCAGCACGAGCAACAGCGGGCAAGCGCGCCGGTCGACGTCGCGCGATTCAGCCGTCCGATGATCAGACAAGACAAGCCTGTATGAGACACTGCAAACCGGGCACCATTGAATCGCTGTCATGAGTCCTGACCAGAAACCCAACACGCTCGATCCGCAGATACTGGCCCATCTGTCAGCCTATCTCGATCAACCCGAAGAAAAACGCGCAGCCTGGTTGCAACAAAACTGTGGCGACAATCCCCGCCTGATGAAGGCGATGTTGCATATGACCGATGCAGCCGCGGCATGCGGTGACTTCCTCGAAAGCAGCCCAACCGCCACGATGATTCCTGACCGCAGCGGCAAACGCATCGGCCGCTATGAATTGATCAGCGAACTGGGCCGCGGCGGCATGGGTGCGGTCTACCGCGCGCGTCGAGCCGATGGTGCATTCGAACAGGAAGTTGCCATCAAGTTGTTCCTGCAGGATCTGGTCAGCGATTCCGCATTGCAGCGATTCAACGCGGAACGCCAGATCCTTGCCAGTCTCGAAGATCCCGGCATCGCTCGCCTGATCGATGGCGGGACAACCGCCGATGGGACACCATTTGTGGTGATGGAGCTGATCGAGGGCGAGTCGATCACGAAATTCTGCGATCACCAGTCACTCGACTTGCAAGCACGCCTGAAACTTTTCCAGAGTGTTTGCCAGACTCTCGATGTCGCCCACGAAAAAGGCATCGTCCACCGCGACATCAAGCCAGCCAACGTGCTTGCCACCAAGGAAGGCCGCACGGTGCTGGTCGATTTCGGCATCGCCAAGGTATTGCGCGCGAACGAATTTGCCGCGGCGTTGCCGGCGACCGTTCCCGGCCTGACTGCGCTGACACCCGACTACGCCAGCCCCGAACAGATTCGCGGCCAGGAAATCGGCATTGCCAGCGACATCTACTCACTCGGCATTCTTCTTTACGAAATACTGACTGGCTCCAGGCCATACACGACCGTCAGTTTGTCGCCAGGCGAAATCGAACGCAGTGTCTGCGAAACGATTCCACCTGATCCAAGTTCGCGCGTCGCCACCATGCGAGCCAGGCCACCGGCGGGACTCGACGACAACCGAAGGCTACGCAGCAAGTTGCGCGGTGATCTCGACCGAATCGTGATGACGGCTCTGCGCAAGCAACCGGAGCAGCGCTACAAAAGCGCCGCTTCTTTCGCCGCCGACATCGGCCGCTACCTCTCGGGTATGCCGGTCAAGGCGAGGGGTGCTTCCAGTCTTTACCGGGCGAGCAAATTTGTCGCGCGACATCGATTCGTCGTCGCCGCGACTGTCTTTGCCTTTATTGCATTGCTTGGCGGATTGGTTGCCGTCAGCCTGCAGGCACGTGAAGCGCAACGACAACGTGACCTCGCCATGCAGGAAGCCAGTCGGGCCAAGAGTGCCAAGGATTTTCTGGTCGAAATGATCGGTCGCGCCGATCCTTACGAGAACTCCGAATCGGCCACCCTGATCGGTGCCATCAAGCAATCCATTGCCGGTATCGATTCACGCTTCAAGGGTCAGCCGCTGCTCGAAGCCGACATGCGCTACGCCATTGGCTACGCCTTGCAGAATCTTGGCGAAGTCGAGCCCGCCCGCGAACAGATGGAAAAAGCGCTGGCCTTGCGAATGCAGCACGGGTCCAGGCTAGATATCGCAGAGGCCACCGCGGGACTCGGCATCATCGACTGGTGGAAGAGCGATTTCCAGGCGGGCGAAAAGCACTTTCGTGACGCCCTGGATCTGATCGATGTCGATGTCTCGCCACGGGCTACCGTGCTGCGTGTCGACGCCTTGACCAACTTCGCCGGCATGATGATCGATGCCGGCGACTACACGCGCAGCGAAACCATCAGTCGCAAGGCGATTGCCGCAGCCGAGAATTGGCCGGACGCGCCTGCAGCGACGCTGGCTACACTCTGGGGCAACCTGGCGACTGCACAGGAAGGCAACAAGAAGTTCGATGTCGCCGCTACGTCGTTTGAAAAAACCCTGGAAATGCAACGCAAGGCGACTGGCGAAATGAATCCCGCCTATGCCATCGTTTTGAATAATCAGGCGCATCTATTCGCGGATACGGGAAAACTCGACAAAGCCATCGAGAACCTCAAGCAATCCTTGAAGATCCGGCGCCAGACGCTCGGCAAGAACCACCCTCAAACCGCCACAGCGTTGTTCAATCTGGCCCATGTGCAAACCCGGGCTGGTGATTTCGTCGCCGCTGAACGCAATGGACTGGAGGCCCTGAAAATCGCCGAAGACAGTTACAAACCCGGCCATCCGCGCATCGGCAAAGCGCATCAGGCGCTTGCCGACCTCTACCTGAAGACCAACCAGCTTGGCCTGGCACGAAAGCATGCGCTGTACGCACAAACCATCTACAAGAAAGCCGATGGCGTGGATCCCAGCTGGATCGAGGCTGCAAATGCCTTGCTGGAAAAAATTGACAACAAGGAATCGGCTCCGTAGCTGACTGAAGAAATCGCAACACGCAGACAGTCGCGCATGCGCCACATGGTTTCCCGGCGCATGGTCCACTCCAACGAAAACTTGTGAGTATTAAAATGGATCTGTCTGCGGCATTCGTGGCACCCCTGGGGCAGCAGCTTGAGTCCCGCGGATTTCGCCGAGTCCAGGACATGACAAACCTGCGCTGGGTCGGTGAAGTCAATGGCCGTTCCTGCGAGGTGAAGATCACGGTGCAGGGACGTACGCGACACTCAGGCGCGGTTCGCAGTCGCGAGCAGCTGGGCTATCGCCTGCGCATCGAGCTTTCTACGCCGCTGAGCGTTGGATTGTTTTTCGTTCGCGAAGGCTTCGCTCAAAGTCGCTTGGCCCAATGGATCTACCGTCTGCGCAAGCAGGACGTGATTCGCCATGTTCCGGCCAGCTTGAACGGTTTTTGTGTTGTCACCAACGATATCGAGTATGCGCAGCGACTCATCCAGCAACCACTGGCGATGCAGGAAGTCGGCGATCTGCTCAACCGCAAGCGCAGCGCGACACTCGCTGGAAGTGTTTATTTCGGACCGGGCGCAATCTATTACGCGAGCCCGATCGTGCAAGCGGACGATCTCACCCCGGAATGCGTTCTCGATATCAATGAAAAGCTCCGCTCGATCGTCACCGACGCCGAGGTATTGCCACCGCCACAAGTGCCCTGCAGCCCCACGGCCTTGGGGACTCTTTCCAAAAGTCATCCGATCCTTTCGGTGATCCTGATCATGGGTCTTGTGCTTGGCGCGATGCTGATCAGCGCAGGCCTTCTGTTTGCGCTCGCTATCCTGCTGGGCACGATTTTTTAGCAGCCTGTCGAATTTCGCTCAGGCCTCGCATCCGCATCCGAACATCGGATTCTCAACTACCGCGCCAGTTCGCGTGTGTTTCCCAGAATGCGACGCTGCGTCGATACGATTCGGGATCCAGATGTACGCCGGAACCTCCCTCCTCGACACCGAGCGCATTGCGCATCATCGTGATCGGTGCCATCGGGATTTCCTCGGGCTCCATCGTGTACAGACAACCGACGACGCCCCAGTCGGCTTCGATTGTCGTGCCTTCCTTCGCCAGTTGCTCCCGACTGTAGAGAATAGGAATCAGATAGTTGGCGACCGCCGGCTCGACCCCTTCGAACCAGCGCACCAGCACGGCCAGCTCGTCGGAACTGCGCGCTTCGTACGCCGAACGCAGAAGATGTCGGTTTTGATCGGTGATCGGCACGGCAATACAACGCGTCGAGGTCCAGTTGCGGTGAACGTGCAACTTGCAGAATGGTGCATAGCCGTCGAGCACCTTGACCGGCTCAACCGCGTTCAGGCGCTTCTCGAATTCCTCGGCGCTACAGTCCTGAATGGTGTTCCTGCGTGGGCTGCGCGGGAAAAGTCGGGTGCGGGCAAATTCGGTAAGCGTAATTGACACGGTAAACCTGAGAATCGGGAAGGAGCCCGAAGCCTAGCCGATTCCATCAGCATCTTGCAGGCATGCTCACCTTCTTCACTGCATGCCCTCTGAAAGGGCACTGCCAGTCGACCCGGCCCCGCTTCCCCATGCAGAGCATTTGAAGGATGCCGCTGCCTTCCTTTCAGCCAGGCTTTTCGGTCCAATCAAAGAAAGCCAGCACGTCATCGCGTTTGGCCATCGTATCCTTGACCCCAAGATCGATCAGCTCACGGGTGTAACTCGACTCGAACAACAGGTAGCTCGCGAGCGCCGCGCCACGCGCCGATTCACCTCGACCGGAAACGCCGACCGCGCGCAGCAAGGCACGAATCGGCAACGGCAAGCTGCCGATATGCTTTCCAGCCATATCATCGAGCCGCTCACTCGGCGAAATCATCAACAAATCGATCGGCCGCAACGGGGTCTGAGCGAGCGCCTCCGCCGGCAGCAATGCCAGGGTACTGTTGATGCGCTCCAGACGTTCCGCATCCGCGGTCAGGGAATCCAGAAAAATGCTCGACATCGCATGACCCGCGATCTGGGCGAGATTCGGATAGTCAGCGCAACCCGCTCGCGGACCGGGCGGCTCCTGAATGCGTCCGCCGCCGACAACCAGGATTCGGTCCGCGCCGAGATGGATCGCCGACGAGATCGGTGCCGCTTGCCGCATTGAACCATCACCGAAATATTCAATGTGCCCATTGATCGGCAGCGGCACGGCGGGAAACACGAACGGAATCGCGGAAGATGCAAGCAGGTGCTCGGTGCCAATACGGGCACGTACAGCAATCCGCTTCGAACGCGTCCACGGCAGGATGTCTTTGCTCGACTCGTAAAACGTGACATGCAATCCCGAACCATAACTCGATGTGGTAACGGCCAAGCCACGCAATTGTCCTCGCTGCATCAACTCCTGAATGCGTGCAGGCGTGACCCAATCTTTCAGTGATGTCCGCAACGGCGAGTTGTCGAGCAAGGATTGTGGACGTGCGCGCTGCAACGGAGGAATCAGCCAGCCGAACATCAGCATCGTGAGCCAACGCGCACCGGTGCCGAGGATCCCTGGCCAATCCGCACGATAAATGTCGCCAACGCGAAAATTCGCCCAGACCTCGACCAGGTCGGCGACAGCAACATCAAAATCATCCGCCCGCGTGGCCAGAGCCGATGCGTTGATAGCACCTGCCGAGGTACCGGTAATCACCGGAAACGGATTGCCTGCCGAGATGCCCGCTTCGCGTCGGATTTGCGCGATCGCCTTGAGCACGCCCACTTGATAGCCGGCCCGCGCGCCGCCGCCGGTCAATACCAGACCGGTCATCGGCCCGGCAATCGAATTCTCATGTTGCATTGGCAATCCACCTGCTTCGCATTCCGGCTCCGCATCTCTTCCCGTTGGCTACCGAACATTGTAAGACGTCAGTCATTGCGATCAGAACCGGCCCATGTCGGCAGACGATTGAAGTCATCATCGGGCGCAGGCCTTGCTCGCGAACTGCGTGCCTCCGACAGACAGTCGGATGCTGCCCGTTGAGGTGGATTTTCAGCTTGGTGAGGCCCGATCTTCGACGGCTTGCCTGCCCTGCAGATCACTCAGGCGGATTTGCAAGCCAGCCGTATCAAATCCAACAAAGCCGCCGGCCATGCAAGCAAACTGTTACTGTGCGACACCCTTGGAGTAGCGCTTGGTCAGCAATCAGCCTTGCATTGAGTCGCTTGACGCTTCGTCTGCCAAAGAACGTACATCGGGCGCGTGCGGATGAGCTTTCTCAACGATCGGATTGTCGAGTCGATTGCAAAAACCGGCTGCTACGTGGGCGCATCAGTGATCGATGCGGCCTTGGTGATTGCCTTGCGCGGGCGCGTCAGGTTTCTGCAGGCGCGGCATAGTCTCATAGCTGCGCAGGTAGGACGTGCCACGACGCGTTCATCCACGACGGAGTTGCGCGGTGACTCGATCACATGGCTCGATCAGGATGCGCTCGACCCTGCCGAAGTGCGCGCGATGGCAATGATCGACTCGCTTCGAGGCGCCCTCAACGAGGCGCTCTATATCGGCGCGATGGATACCGAATGCCACTACGCGCGCTATCCGGCAGGCGCGTTCTACAAAACTCATCTCGACCGTTTTGGCAATCACGATCTGCGGATTGTTTCACTGGTGTTCTATCTCAATGCCGGTTGGCAGGATCACCAGGGCGGCGAACTGCTGATCCACCATTCCGATCGCGAGTCCGAACGCGTGCTGCCCCGCTGCGGCACGATGGTCGCGTTTCTCAGCGCACAGTTTCCGCATGAGGTATTGCCGGCTACGCGACCACGTCTGGCACTCACCGGCTGGATGCGCCGACGCGCCCTTGTCGGTCAGTAGCAACGCTACTGACTCGCGAGGTTGCAATTTCTGGCAGCAGAAATAGCGAGAGGCCGAATCGGAACATTTACATCCCCAGTCAAAACCATTGGCAAAAATCAGGCTTGGACGCAATGAGAACAGAGTGACGATGTTCTCGGCAGGATGTCCGACAAGCACTTGCTGGCGCGCTTCATCGTAGTCGAAGGCCAGTGTATCGCCCTCCTCGGCCACACCACCAAGGACACTGTTGTGCGCCATTGCTCCATGAAGCTCTGGCAATCACGTAATGACCATTGCTCAAAGCGACCACGCCATCGTTGCCGATCTGATCTTCGGCGTTTGAACCCACCAGCGAGTTGGCGACCGAGACCACACCGCTCAATCCCGCATTGTCGTTTGCCCAGGTTACAGCGCCGACATCGGACTTCTGATTCGCCTCTTGATGCGGGAGATTGGGTGGGTGAAGTAGCGGGAGAATTCGATCAGAACCATCATCGGCGCACTTCCTTGCAGGAGGCTGGCCTCATCGTGGCCAGTTGGCACCGCGAAACCATCAAGGAGCTCTGAAACTCTTCTGAAAACCGCTCCCTGACGCGGAATACCGACTCAAAAGCAGCGCCTCACCCCAGGGTTCATGATTCGTCGACCTGAGTTCTGGTTCGGGTTAGCCCGGTCTGCTCATGAGTGGACCGGGCCATGAATCGACAGGGCTAGGGATCAAATCCGTCGCGGAACAACAACAAGCGCTCGACTGCACCGATATCGCAGCGCCCGGTCTCCCGCTCGCGGCCCAACTGGTCGAACTGAAAGCAGGCTTCCGGGTTGCCGCTGGTCGGATCCAGCGGACTGCCGGCATCGATGACGGGACTGTTGCCTGACGGCAGATGTACAGGCAAAAGCAGGCTGGTGTTCAACGGCTCCAAAAGCGGGTCGGTTGCGACCAGATTGCCGCTACTCGCAGCAAAACCGCAGCTATTGTCGCCGCTGAGATTATGGCCATCGATATCCACCGTATCGCCGGGTTTCGAATTCAACAGGCAATCCGGCTCGAAGCCGTTGTTGGCATCATTGTCCGCAATGATGCTGTTGCGGATGAACAAACCGCGACTCTCGCCGTTGATCGTTGTCCATGCCAGCCCTTGACGGACATTTCGGGTAACCGTCACGTTCTGCAGCAGCAGGCTGGATCGATAGGCATTGATACCAAAGGTATTGTCGCCACTGATGGTGGTACTGAAAATCCTGATGTCACCATTCTTGGCTGAAATGCTGCCGATATTGCCGGTATTGCCGACGGTACTGTTGTTGTAGATGCTGCTGTTTTCAATTCTCAGCAAGCCACCTTCGACGCGAATGGCGGCACCTTCCGGATTGGTGCTGCCGGCAATCGCCTGGTTTCCGTGCAGGCTGCTGTAGTGGATCTCAACAGGACCACCGAATTTCCACAGCCCGCCGCCGGCATCGGCGCGATTGAATTCCAGCTTGCAAAACTGCAGCAACACGGTGCCGGTTGAGCCACTCCGAATACCGCCACCGTACGCGGCGCTGGCAGAAATCGTGGCATCGCCTCCGCTGATTATCAGGCCGCTGAAGGTTGTGTCGGCCGAGCCCTGTACGTCGAACACACGGTCCAGCGCTCCAGCGTTGATCGTGGTCAGTACGCCCGGAGCCGAGAGGATGCTGAGATCATCGGTGATATCGAGATCACCCGTTTCCGCGCCGTCTTCATCCGTGCCGCCGATGGTCAGCGTATAGGTGCCGCCGGACAGAAGAATGCGATCCGCGCCAGCCAGCGCGTTGGCCTCCATGATCGCTGCACGCAAGGTACATTCGGGATTGGTCGGAGCGGTCTGGCAACTGCCATCACCCGGATTGAAATCAGGCAGGTCAACGGTGGAGTTCGGACTGAAATCGACCGCATGTGCCGAAAGCGACACAAGCAACAAACACAGTGCACTGACAATTGAGAAAGCGGATCGATTGTGCATGATGTTATCCATCAAGAACGTACCCCTGCCCGCCAAGTATGCCCAATGATTTGCGCAACAGCATCCCGACCGGACGCCGCGCAGCATGCGTCTGACAGCAGCCACGATTTCAGCTTCCTTTCCGTACATTGGCTGAGGGGTTAGGATCACGCTCTCGAAATCAAAAGACTTGATCGATGAAAACATGTGATCTTTCATCCAGAATGCTTCCATTGACCTTCGGCTTTTTGACCATGCTGGCAATTCCAGCGGCGGCCGATCAGCTTGCATCCGGAACCGCAACGTGTACGGAAGCGACCGAGGCTGCGATCCAGTCCGAATGGGTATCGGTGTCAGACGCAAACGGCGAGATCTCCGCCGAGTCGCTTTCGGATCGCGAGCCGGAAGACCCGGCGGAGTTCCGCATTCAACGTCTACCGCCACCGCGACCGGCCTCGCGATCAAACGCGCCGGTCTGGCAATCCCTCGGCCCGAAACCGACAGAATCAGCTCAAGTCAGAGTGCCGCCTGATAACGAAGTAACGGGCGCAGTTCAAAGCATCGCGGTACATCCCGTCGATGCCGATATTGTCTACATCGGCGCGGTCAATGGCGGTATCTGGATGACCACCAACGCCACTGCGGCCAAACCAACCTGGATCCCGCAGTCGGAGAGTCTTCCTTCGCAATCCATCGCGGCGATTGAATTCGATCCGACGGATCCAAGCCATCAGACGCTTGTTGCAGGCACCGGCCGCTGGTCGAATTTTGCGCGCCGCGGCGACGACGAGATCGGCGTTTACCGAACCGTCAATGGCGGCAGTTCCTGGACGCTGCTTGGCGAAACCACCTTGCTTGGCCAAAGGATCTCGGAAGTCTCGGCGCGCGGCAATGTACTCATGGCGGCGACGACCAATGGCGGTCTCTTTCGCAGCATCAATACCGGGGTGAACTGGACGCTGGTCTCCGGAAGCGCAGGCCTTCCCAGTGGCAACGTCCTGGATCTCGCCGCGGATCCCGGCAATCAACAGCGTTTCTACGTCAGCGTAGACAAAAACAGTCCGTCCATCCTTCGAAGCGATGACGGCGGCGCCAACTGGATAGACATCAGCGCAGGTCTGTCCGCCCTCACCAATACCACCAACAACATGCGCCTGTCGGTCGGCGCGGCGGGTGTTGTCTATCTGGCTGTGGTCAACAGTGGAGATATCGCCGGCGTCTACCGATCGAGTGACCTCGGCGCGAACTGGATCGCGATGGACACCCCTTCTGTTCACCCTGGCGGTCAGGGCAGCTCGAATACGGCGATCGCAGCAGACCCGACAGACCCTGACCTGGTTTACATCAGCGGTGATCGCATCAGCACCAGCCCGTTTACTGCAAACATCGTTCGAGGTGACTTCTCGGCTCCGGCCGGCAGCCAGTTCGTCATTGCCATGGATGCTGGCGCTGGCGGCACGTCACCGCACGCCGATAGCCGCGACATGGAGTTTGATGCCAATGGCGAACTGCTGGAAAGCGACGACGGTGGAATCTATCGGCGTACCCTGCCAGCCAGTGGATCGGGTATCTGGAGCTCGATGATCGGCAATCTCAATGTGACCGAGGTTCATGACCTGGCCTATGACGAGATCAGCAGCGTCATCATGATCGGCACCCAGGACAATGGAACACATATACAACGTACGGCGACTGATCCACGCTGGCTATTCATCAACGGTGGCGATGGAGGCGATGCGGCCATCGACGATATCTCACTGGGATTCGCCGGCAGCTACCGCTATGTCAGCTCGCAGAATCTCGGCGGCTTTCGCCGCCTTCAATATGACGCAAACAACACCTTTCAAGCGAGTCGGAGTCTGCCTGGAATCGCTGACCCACAATTCGTGACGCCACTCGAACTGAGCCGCGTCGACACCAGCCGGCTGCTTGTCGGCGGCTCCGGCAATATCTACGAATCCACTGACGCAAACACGGCAAACCCGACCTTGAACTCGCTCGGCGCACCGGGAGCCAATCGCAACGCGATGGCCTTTGGCGTCCTAGGCATGCCCGAAGCGGCCGTGGTTGGCAAGAACAACGCGGTCTACAAGCGCGTCGGCAATGCATTCGTCGCAACCGCCAATCTGCCGGCAGGTGCAGCAACGATTACCGATGTCGCGATGAATCCTGAAAGCACCGACATCCTGTATGCCGTTGACAACGATCAGGTGTTTTTCAGTGACGACGGTGGCGTCAGCTGGCAGGATCTCACCGGCAATCTGCCTGCAATCAGTTCGGATGATTTTCGAACCATCGAGTTCTTCCCTACCGACGTTACCGCAGGCGGCGTCGCACTCGGCACCCGATCGGGAGTGTACGAGTCGCTCAGTGGTACCAATGCGTGGTCATTACTTGGCCAGGGGTTACCCGACGTGCTCGTGTTCGACCTGCGCTACGTGGGCGCAACCGAAAGCCTGATCGCAGGCACCCTGGGTCGGGGCGTCTGGCAACTGCGTATCGGCAACGACAAGATATTCGCGGACGGATTCGAATAGGCGTTGCGTGCGAGATCACGTTTCTGCCAGCCCGAAATCCGCCCCAGCCTCAACCTTTTCTGGCGGCTTCGAATGATCTAACGGGGATGATTGGTCACTCAAAAAAACTACGACCCGGACACCCAAAATTTTACGTCCCCGAATGACTTTCCCGGAATTCCCGGGGCGATTGACCGGCGCAGAAAAGAGTGAGAGCAAGAGAGACGGCAATAGGGGCAAATGCCGGAGCTCCTGCTATGTCGTCATTTGATCCTCCGCAGCGACGCAGACCATCCGCAGTTGTTCCGATACCGTCTACCATGGCGACGACATGACCGATTCCGTACCCAGATGCCATTTGATTCGCCGCAGCCTGCTGGCCCTCGCTGCCGCCGCCGTCGTGGGCTACCTGCTACTCGTATTGTTGCTGCAGCCGTCGAACGATCGTGACTGGTCAGTCGATCAACAACGCCTTTCGACCGCCGAATTTTCCGCAGACAGCGTGCGCGTGCGAAACGTACGCAACGCCTTCTACCGGTCGACGACCGATTTCGATGTGCATTGGGAAGATCGCAGCTACGACCTGCGCCAACTGGAATCGGTGTGGTATGTGGTCGAACCCTTTGCCAACTGGCGCGGACCGGCTCACACCTTTCTGAGCTTCGGCTTCGACAATGGCGAATACGTTGCCATTTCGGTCGAGATCCGCAAGGAACAAGGCGAGTCGTTCTCGCCGCTCTACGGTCTGCTGCGCCAGTACGAGCTGACCTACATCGTCGGCGACGAACGCGACCTGATCGGCCTGCGCGCCAACCATCGCCACGACGAAGTGCACCTCTACCCGATGCGGGTGACCCGAAGCGCGGCACGCGCGTTGTTCGTCTCGATGCTGGAACGCGCCAACGCGCTGGCGGCGCAGCCCGAGTTCTACAACACACTCACTAGCACCTGTACCAGCAACATCGTCGACCACGTCAACCTGATCACCGCCGAGCCGATTCCATTCAGCTACAAGATCGTGCTGCCGGCCTATTCGGACGACCTTGCTTACGATCTTGGCCTGATCGACACCGACCTGCCCCGCGAGCAGTTCCGCGCCGCGTTCCGGATCAACGATCTTGCGATGGAACACGCCGACAGCGCGGATTTCTCGGCGGCGATCCGCTCGCGCGGATTCGCCAATGAGGCCGCCAACCCTGGCGCAGCGGCAAGCAGTTCAGCAATGTCGTCAACCGACGCGCGGACTCGTCACGAATCAAAGCCGTCGGCGAACAGTACGTCGCTGCGTGGTCCGTAGATCGGCAGTGGCCGCGAAGCTTCGTAGGCACCGGCATCGGGGGCGCCGCCTAGAAAATCATCGTTGATGGCGGCCAGCGGCGTGCCGGCATCGATCGCTGCGGAGCTGACAGAAAGTCGCAAGTCCTGCGGGCCAAACTGGGTCAGAGGATTGCTTGGGAATGCCGGCGCGGAGGCGAAGCTGTTGAGGTCTATCTGCACGGACTGGGTTTCACTGGTGAGCGCGCGCAACTGGGCCAGCGAGTTGAATGCGGTTGGGCCGAGGTGGCCGGTGAATGTGCCGACAGTGGAGCCATAGGCGTTGTAATTGAGGCTGGAGCCGGCCAGTACGACGCCGGCCGCTTCGATCACGCGGCCGCTGCCGTTGCTCACACCGTTGACGACTCCGCCCGGTCCGCCGAGAAACAGATTGTTGCGCGTAAACAGACGCGCGACGGGCACGCCGGCGTAGTTGCTGAAACCATCGCCAGCTTTGACCACCGTGTTATGCAGCAGCACATCGCCGACGCTGCTGCGATAGAGCTTGAAGGCGACATGCGCGACGTTGTAGGCGACGTTGCGCACGAAATAGGTCGGACCACCCAGGCTCGGCTGCGATGAAAAGGCGACGAACGCGTTGCTGACCCGATTGCGCTGCACCCGGCAGTTGTGAAAGCAGAAATCGGCTTCGATCGCATCGTCGGCGCCCTCGCTGAGCTCGTTGCCGAAAATATCGATACTGAATTGATCGACCGCTTCGCCATCTTCGAGCAGAGAAATATCATCGTGAAAACCACGCACGCGGTTGTGCGCGATCACATGACCGGGGCCGGTGACAACAATGCCCTCGCCGCGGTTGGCTCCGCTGTTGTCCATCGCGGATTCGACCCAGGCTGTCGTGCCGATCACCGTGTTGTCGACGATGTAGGCGTTCTCGGAGCGCAGAAAGCTGACGATGCCATGGCCATCGAACAGGGTGGGACTGGCGTTGATCAGGCAGCGGCGCACGCTGATCCGGTTCGAGCCGTTGAAGCGGATGCGGCCGTTCACCTGCATATCTTCAATGATCACATCAGCGCGGAAGAACAGCGCCAGTTCACCATTGATGACCACGCCAGGCTGGCCGCGCAGCACGATCGGCGCCTGAACTGATCCGCTGCGCTCCAGGGTGAAACCGGGATAACTGCCAACCGCAAAGCGCAGGATGTCGCCGGGATTGGCGCCAGCAATCACGCTGCTCAAGGTCGCCGGAGTGACCTCCTTGAATACCGGATTACCGGGCAAGCCGGGAATCGCCCGACTGCGCACTGTCAACAGTCGCTGGGCGCTGCCGCCATCGGGATCGCTCAGACTCAGCTCGACCTCGTACTCGGTGTCCGGCAACACATCAAACAGGCTACCGCTGTGTCGATTGGCCCAACTGAAGCTGCCGTTGCTACCGGCCGGCACGCGACGCAGCGGCATGCCCTGGCGCCACGCGCCAGCGGTCTGGCGATAGCGCACGGCAACCTCGCCATTGAGGTTCGCATCGCCGCTGATCGCCCACTCGATGCTGATCCCGTGTGCTGTCGGAAACGGCACAGTCACTTCCCCTGCTGTCGTGGCGTTTTGTGCGGCGACAGCGGACGACAGAAAGGCAATGGCGGAAAAAAACAGAACGCGCATCGTCATTGACTTGAGCCTGATTGAAGTGAGCCAAATCAGTATGCGGCGGCCACCCTGCTGGCACAACTTCACTCAAATGCACCCGCCGACTGGTTCTCGTCGACAGGCGCGGGCTGTGCGCAGGGTCTGGTCGACTCAGAAGTCGTAGCCGGCAATCGCGCGATGAATACCTACGGCGGCGGCTCCGGCCGCAACCACAACCAGGTCGCGACCAGCGCCATCATCACGCTGACACCAATGGCTAGCCACAAGCGTGGCGAGAACAGGAACAGGATCACCGACGTAGCGATCATCATCGTCGTCGCCAGCCATTTCGCGTTTCGGCTAACCGCACCCGTTTCGTGCCAGTCGCGGATCATCGGCCCCATTCTCGGGTGAGTGACCAGCCAGTCGTGAAGACGTTGCGATCCGCGCGACGCAGCGTAAGCGGCAAGCAGGATGAACGGAACCGTCGGCAGCACCGGCAGCACGATGCCGATAATGCCAAGGCCCAGGCTGATGTAGGCCAACAACCACCACGCCCAGCGCCAACGGCGGGAAGTTTGGACGGTTGTCTTTTCAATCACGCCAACGCCGCCCGGCAGCGATGGAACTTGCGGTTTCGGTCACGGGCTTGGTCACCATTGGCGATAAAGGAAGATGGCCTGAGACAGGCCGGTAAACCATACCAATTCAGCCCTCCTTCCGCAGGCGGCAAAAAGGGAATCGCCTCGTCGACTTTGCGATCACCAAACCACCCACGAACTCGCGCAGTCAATGAGTGCAGAATTTTTCGGTGCAGCGAATCACGGCACCGAATCGCCGCCTTTACCCTATTGCTGTCATTTTTGAGGGAACGCTTGTTCAAGCTTGGTTTTGTAGTCTTCGAAAGCTCGACGATATGCCTCCCGCCAGTTGCCTTCCCGGCCCGACTGGCCGGAGTTTTTTCCGTATGCGCGGATCCCAACATCTCGAGTTGCGCCATCCTGTGTCACCTCGAGTCTTGTTTCGATCTGAGACTCCATTGACACCGAGAAGAACCCAGGCGTAAACCACGCCCAGAACTTCTCCACCTCTACATTTACATTCATTCCGCCTTCGCCGAGCTGGCTACGGTCATTCACTACATGGTAGCCAGCGCCAGAAAATCCTTCGCGCAACAAATCGCGCATTACCCCAACAACGGTTTGATCACCATCAAGCAGAATATCCCCGAGCGCCCTGCCGTAGGTGTTGCGCTTTCGAGCAATGGCCTTCGCCTTGATGTCTGCGCTTTCGGAACTCCCTTTGCGCCCCTTCAAAGAGGGCGTCGACGGCTCGGACGGTTCGTCTTCGAACACGCGCTTGTCGACGATCTGATCGATAAAAACCGTTGTACCCGATGTGGTTGTCGTACCGGCTGGAGGCACGTTGAGAGACATCGTTCCCCTACTCGTGGCGCAGCCAGCCATAGCCATTGCAGCCACCAGAATCAGTCCATTGCTCAGCTTCATCAAATCTTCTCCCCTATTTATAGCTCAGTATTTTATCAAAACGTTGAGAATCGTGACTACTCGTGAAAGTGTTCTTCCAGACACCTGTGCAACCGGCTCCGGATTCTGACCCTTTGCTGTTTGCGACGAGACTCAATAGCCAAAGCCTCATTTTTTGAATCGCAATGGAGCAAAATGCATGTCGAGCCTGAACATGCATGACACCAGGGAGAAGACGATGGAAGAGTTACGAGGCCGCGTGCCGGCAGTCGGTGTGGGCCGCGGTGAGGCGACAATCCTTCTGATTCTCGTCGGTGCAGTGCTGCTGTGGTCGGCAATCGCACCGAATGACCGGCTGACCTGGCTGATGGAAATAATCTGGGTGCTCGCTGCGATCCCCCTGCTGATCGCCACGCGCCGCCGCTTCCCCCTGACCCGCCTGCTCTACTGGCTGCTCGCGATCCATGCCGTGATCCTCATTTACGGCGGCCAGTACACCTACGCCGAAACACCGCTCGGCAACTGGGCGCGCGATGCGTTCGACCTCGCGCGCAACCATTACGACCGCCTGGGTCATTTCGCGCAGGGTTTCGTCCCGGCGATCCTCGCGCGTGAACTCCTGCTGCGCCTGACACCGCTAAGGCCGGGCGGCTGGCTGTTCTACCTGGTCTGCGCCGCCTGCCTCAGCTTCAGCGCGTTCTTCGAATTCATCGAATGGTGGGCCGCCTTGATCATGGGCGGCGATGCCGAAGCCTACCTCGCCACTCAGGGTGATATCTGGGATACCCAATGGGACATGTTCCTGGCGCTGTGCGGCTCAATCCTGTCCCAGCTCCTGCTGGCACGCCGGCATGACCGCCAGCTCGGGGTGCATTGATTAGGCGTCACTTCGTCATGCCGCTCATTGCCAACATCTGGAGTGGCGCCAGCGAAAACAATTCTCTCGACAACCTGAACTTTAGCCATTTCTTCGCAATTGTTTGTCGTCCCTACCAGGGCAGCTCATCACCCTTGGCATGGCGGAAGCTGCCAGTCTGGGCGAGGGTCAACGCATCTAGTCGTTCGACCAACTGCGCGGCCGCCGCGTCCGGGCTGATGTCGCCGCTGCCGCCAACCATTTCGGTCGCGACGTATCCCGGGTGTAACAGCATCACCGCGATGCCGCGGTCCTTGAGATCCACTGACAGTGACTTGCCGATCGCGTTGACCGCCGCCTTTGACGCGCGGTAGCCGTAATAGCTGCCGGAACCGTTGTCCGACACCGAGCCCATGCGACTGGTGACGATGCCTACCTTCGCACCCGCCGCCAGGTGACCGGACAAAGCCTGTACCGTGCGCAGCGGCCCGATCGCGTTCACCTCGAACTGCCGGCGCATCCGTTCAAAGCCATCCTCATCGATGTCGCCCAAGGATTCTTTCGACAGGATGCCGGCGTTGCATACCAGCACGTCAATGCGGGTGTCGCCGAGGCGCTGCGCCAGTGCGGCGAGTGCATCACCGTCGGTCACGTCGACACCGGACTCGATGCGCGCGCCGGTCGCCTTAAGCGCCTCGCTGCCTTCACGGCAAACGCCAATTACATCGTCGCCGCGCGCGGAATATTGTTTCGCAAGGGCCAGGCCAATACCACGGTTTGCGCCGGTAACAAGGATGGTAGACACGGCAATCTCCTGATCCAGAATGAATTCCATGACATGGAGGCAGCCGTGCCCATGATCAACCTTGGGATGAGAATCTGACCGCCACCAAGTTTCAGTGCCAGCCTGCCCCAGGGTTTTGCGAGCTCACCGCTAGTCGACGCGCACCTGCAATCGCGCGACGCGTAACTGCGTTCCAGCGGGCCTGGCCTCCTCGATCAGGTCCATTTCCGTGATCAGGGTCGAGTTCAACTGCACCAGGCGGACAATATTGGCGATCGGAGTTGAATCGTGGATGTTGAGGGTCACGACATAGCCATTCTTCGACGCAACGATTTTATCGATGACAGCCATGCTCGGAATGATGCGCTCCAGTTCCTTCTCGATCCGGAACATACTGGGCCGTGCTGGCGAGGTCGCTCTGGCACCGGCGGGCAGGACCAGAAGCTCCATGTGGTACGCATTGTTCCACCAGGACGGTTCCGTCTTCGTTTCATAGCGGATATCTGCTGCGCGCAGACGATCCTCGAACGCCACGACATCGTCACTGCTGAACGCGGTCAATACTACAAGCGCTCCGTCGCCACTGGGTTTCAGTCCGTTGATGACCACACTGCCGTACAGCTGTGGCGTCAGCCGTTGGCGCGTTTCACGTTCAATTTTGGATATGACGGGCTCAACGGGCGCCAGCGAGTCGGTGTCCGAATAGACAGGCCACCTGAAGCTGTCAGACAGCGTAGTGCGAGTCCCGGGTTTCGGGATGCTGACATTGGCGGATTCATAACTGTACAGCGAGATGCGCTCGCTACCGGTGAAGCGCACGCCGACCGAGAGTTCTCCGTTGGCGCCCCGCGCCAGCGATGCGGTGGCTTCACCTTCGTACCACTTTCCCTCGTCGGTCTTGCGGGCGGCGTTCTTCACCGGAGTGCTCAGCACCAGCCGTCCGCCTTGGCATTCAAAATCGGTTCCGGCGTGAAGCACGGCCACGGGCCGGGTTGGCCAATCGCCGAGGCGGCCTCTTTTGATCAAGATTGACAGCGTGCCATCAGCCGCACCGGACAATTCAATGCCGCTCTCCAGATAGCCGGCCTCTGTTGCCTGCAATGCGCCAAGAGCATCGGCCAGCGCTCTCCAGTTGGCGCTACCCGTACCTTTGGCGCTGTAGCGACCGGAAACATCCGGGCAACCGCTTGCTTCGGCTGCTGATGCCACGCGCGGCGAGCCAACGATTGCCGGCAATAGTGCGACCGACAAAAGCACTCCAATCGGCGTGAAAGAGTTCCGGAGCACAGGCATGGCCAAGGCGGGGAGATCAGCGAATTCTGCACCAACCCAGTCGCGGTGAATACGATCGCGAGCGGCGGCGACAATTCAACTGAAAACAAACTCACCAGCGAGCGCCTGATGCGATGTCAATTGTCGGGTCCTCCACCCATTCAACTCCGGAAATACGAGGATTCAAGAGCGCTCGATTCGTTGTCGTTTTTCACTCGACGCACGGCAGCCTCGAAGGTGAGTGGATAGTCTTGTCCCAATCACTTGAGCCAGTTTCGCGCCGCTTTACGCATAGCTTGAGGGGAATGATGCGCATTCGGCGCCAATCAGCGAGAGGATGTGAAACATGAACCACTGGATTCAGAATCAACATGCCCGTGCACCGAACGAAACTGCGTTGCATGCAGCACCGAGCTCTGACGTTGTCGCGCAATGTGTTGCAGAGGTGGCAGGCAAGCGGTCACTCTCAGGGCAGATGGCGGGCAGTGCCATGGCTTTGCTCCTTGCCGCGGCCCCTCTCGCGGCCCAGGAATGGCAGCAGCTTGAGCGCATCGATGTCCGCCCGGATGGTCAGCCGTCCGCAGACGAAGGTTCCAACACGACCATGTCGATAAGCGATGATGGCCGCTGGGTCATTTTTTCTTCCGATCAATCCGACCTGGTGCCCGATGACAGCAACAGCACCACGGATGTGTTCGTACGCGACCGCAAGACGAATGCTACGCGTCGTCTCAGCCTGCGCCCGGATGGCAGCCAGGCGACCGGCAGCAGCTATATGCCCCACGCCAGCCGCGATGGAAGGTTCGTGAGTTTTGTGTCGGGTGACCGGGAGCTGGTGGCGGACGACAATAATTTCCGGGCAGATGTGTTTCTGCTTGACCGCGATGCCGACGCCAATGGCGTGTTCGATGAGGCTGGCGGCACAAGCCTGACGCGCATCAGCGTGGACAATGCCGGCACCGAGTTGTTTTCCGGGGTTGAGAGTGTTGTCGGTGGCGTCAGCGACAATGGCAATCACGTTGCGTTTGCCAGTACTGCGCCGATTGATCCGGTCGACAACAACGGAAAGTCCGATGTCTACCTGCGTGACAACGCGCAAGCCAGCACACCGGTCATGAGCGTCAATTCGGCAGGTGTCATCGGAGACAAGCGCAGCCCGAATTTTTTCACGCCGCCCATCCGCATCAGTGGCGACGGTCGTTTTGTCGCGTTCTCTTCTGAAGCCACAAACCTTGTGGCCAATGACAGCAACTTCAAAACCGATATTTTCGTGCACGATCGCGATAGCAATGCCAACGGCGTGTTTGATGAAGCCGGTGCCACGAGCACCGTGCGGGCCAATGTCGGCCCGATGGGCGCCCAGATCGCCAGCCCCAGTGCATTCGCACAATTCGACATGGATGGCACCGGACGCTGGGTGGCTTTCAATTCCTTTGAAGACCCGATCGGTGGCGACCCCAATCCGACGGCTGCCGACATCTATCTCCATCATCTCGCCACCGGTGCGGTAAGCCGCATCAACATGAACCCGAGCGAATGGATCAAGAGCAGTGACAGTTGCTGCGGCAATGAATTGCCCTTGATTGCGCGCAACGCGAATGTGGTCCTGTTTCGTTCCAGTCAGTTGTACAGTTTTAGTCAAGGAGTCACTACCTCGCGCAGTGATGCTCTTGCATGGACTCGCGAGGGCGGCCTGGTGCCGCTCACCGACTATCCAACCCCGACCGCCTCGAGCGACGGATTTTCCGCCATGCCAGTGGGACTGTCCGACAACGGTGCCTATGCCGTTATCAGGATCGTCAGCTTTGAGCCTGCCTACGCGAGCCAGCAAGGCACCTATGTCTATGTCCGGAACACTGTCTTCCGCGGAGACTTCGAGGAAATGTCGGTGCCCTGAGGCCAGCCGGATCCCGTAACTGTCTTGGGTACGAAGTCCACCAGGCTCACTGTTCCGCGTACCAACCATCGGGCGGCAAGCGAAGCGGCGAATCCGATACGGGCAACCAAAGATCCTCTTCGGCGAAACTCCGCTTGCGGCCAAAGCCGCCACTATCTTCGATTTCGCGTATTCAGCGATTGACTACGTCGCGGCCTGGCGACGAGGGATCGATGGTGTGACCTCCATTCGCTGCGAGCCCTTGGAACGTGAGCCGATTCCCGACTGCTTTACGCAAGACTTGAGCAGCACCCATCCATTCAGCAACGGAGCGGACCACCATTGTTCGGGATATCAGCGATAGCGATTCGTCGTCACGGCGATGGCGATCAATGATCGTCTTGCGACCCATCCAATGAGCTTCCCTGCCTACACATACCGCCCCATCCGGAGACCACGCCATGCGTAATTTTAATTCTGGCCTTTTCTTCAACTGCCTCTGGCTAGCCACATTGAGCGCTGGCTTGTGCGGCCAGGCACTCGCACAGGATGCGTGCGTGCCCTCGGAACCAACGCCCGTCGGCAGCGAGTTCCAGGTCAGCGGCACGACGCTCGACAGCCACATGAACAGTACGGTCGTGGCGAAGCCGTCCGGCGGATTCCTCGTCGGATGGGGAGCTGATGATCGCGGTGATTCGCTATTGTACGGTCGCAATTTTTCGCTACAGGGCGCTGCAACAAGCGCGGAGTTGAACTTGATGCCAACGTCCGGCTCGCGCTTCTACAAAATGTATGGACGGCCGGCGTTGCTGATGGGAAGCAATGAAGAATTCCAGGCACTATGGCCGGGGTACTTCTGGACACAAGGAGATAATGGTACCTGGTACTCCCATGACGGCATGGTTACGCGCCGGTACCACACGGACGGCACCACGATTGGCGGCTATCAGCCGGCTGCGGTCAACTATGCCGGCAATCAGAGCTATGCAGCCATTGCCGATGTCGGTTCCGGCAATTTCGTCGCGTTGTGGTCGGGCAATGGCACGGGTGACGATTTCGGTGTTTTCCAGCGCCATTTCCAGGCCAACGGTGATCCACAAGGAGACGAGACCCGGGTCAATCTGACGACGACGGCCGGCCAGGGGCGACCCGGCGTGGCATCACGCCCGGGTATCGGATACGTGGTCGTGTGGGGCGGCAATGGACCGGGTGACAACCGCGGAATTTTCATGCGTGCGTTCAATTCGTTTGGAGGCGCCCAGAGCGGCGAGATCCTGGTCAATACGACCACAGCGGGAACCCAGGACGCTCCGCAAATCGCCATGACACGCGATGGGCGTTTCGTAGTGATCTGGCATGGCTGGGCCGACAACGGTGATGCGAAGGTCTATGGTCAGCGTTTTGACAGCAATCACTTGCCGGTCGGTGACGAATTCGAAGTCAATTCGGGGATCGGCTATCCGCAGGTCAATGCTGTAGTGGCGATGATGCCGGACGGAGGCTTCGTGGTCGCGACCAACGGCGACGGCCCGGGTGACGATCGCGGTGTCTTCATGCGTCGCTTCAATGAATTTGGTATCGGTCATGCGAATTTGATTCGCGTGAATACCACGGTAACCGGGACTCAATCCTACCCCGGCGTTGCGGTGGCACCCGGCGGCCAGATCATGGTGACCTGGCAAGGCAACGGTGTTGCTGGCGACTTTCAGATTTATGGTCAGGTTTACGATCCGCCGCCGCGCATTTTTCGAGCTGCGTTTGAACCTCTGAACGACCCCTGCCCTTACTAGAAAAAACAGGATTGACTTTGTTGCTCCACCACATTTCTTCAGGCCAGCAAGATGTCGTGCGACACGCGGAACAAGACAAGCGGACTTCTGCCGGCTCACGCAACGGCAAGGCAACTCATCAAGACAGTGCTGGCCCGTTCAAACTGATTCGTCTGCAAGATCTGCAGCGTACCGCCTGCCCGCAGAGGGGCGAGCGGCGCGCTGTTTCTCGTCAGTCGGGAATGCTCTCGAAGCCGTTGGCAAATATCAGGTCGGAAGGCGCGCCAAGCAGATAGTCCTCCGCCTGGCCGTATCCGCTGGAATTGCAGGCCGCCGCCTCGCTGCTGTATTTCTTGATCACGCGCATCCGAACCGGTCCGGACGTCAGTACCGCCGGCACCGTGATCGTGGCGGTGGCGTTCTTGCCATCTTCGCCCGTCGAGTTGGCAATGCTGCCGATGCTGTATGTCTCACCGGAATCGAAACTGCCGTTCCGGTCCCAGTCGAAGAAGGCGGTGATCCGTGTGGTGTAGTTTCCGGCAGTGTTGCCCTCCACCAGCATCTCGTAGGCCTGACCGGGTTCGATTGTGCCACCGGCCACGGCGAGGAAATCTTCATGTGCCTGACTGCCGGCGGGAGAGGCAGGACTGCGGTTGTCGATGCCGCTGAACTTCACCCGCGAGATCGGTTCCACCCCGCTCGGGAAGGTAACCGCACAGTAGGGCTCCGGAAACGTCACTCCGGTGGTAAAGCTGCGAACCTGTGACCAGCTCGCATCGCCGCAACCATTGGTGGCACGCACGCGCCAATAGAAGGTTGTCTGTGGGGTCAACGGCGGCGTTACCGACAGCGTCGTTTCATTGCTGACTGTCCGGCTCAGCACAACGGAGGCGAAGGCCGGATCGGTGGCAACCTCGACCTGGTAATCGATCGGGCCGGTGGATGCTGCAGACCAGCTGAGAACCAAACTGGTCGGAACATCGATTGCACCATCAGCAGGCGCGAGGAGACTGGTTGTACCCGGCAGCGTGTCACTCAAGTTCAGTGAAAGCAGGCGAAACGTCGATTCCGCACCACTGACGCCGTTCACCTTGACGTTGTAGCCGCCCGCTGGAACCGAAGCGAGTGCGCCCAGCGTGAGATTGGAGGTTCCCGGTGGCGTGACGAGGCCAGGCGCGAACGTCGCGCTGGCGCCGGGCGGAACATCGCTGGCCGAAAGCGTTACCGGCGACGTGAAACCGGTATCGGCATCCACGCTCACGGTGACGTTGGCGGTTGACGAATTGCTTGTGCAGACGGCCAGTTGTAGCGGGTCCAATCCAAGCGTGAAAGGCGTCATGCCCATGCCGTCGATGAACTCGGCACCGGTGTTCAGTGGATCGAGGTGATCCTTCATGCGCGTTGCCGGAGTGCCGCGACCTTCCCAGGCAACGGCGAGCTGTCCGTACTCATCGGAAAGATCACTGCCCGTCGCGCCACAAAAGGAACTGCCGCCGCTCAGCACGCCGACAATACGCTGCTGCGGGCTGTATAGCGGTGAGCCCGAGGATCCACCTTCGGTCACGCTCGGCGGGAGACTGGACGGCGGGTTGACGATATTCGGAAGAATCGGCGGCGTCGTGTCCCACGCTGCGTGCCAATGGGTGTTGATGCCGCGCGAGATTCCGCTCACCGACAACGGCGTCGGCACGAAGGTGATGCGCTTCTCGTCCACGCCCGGATGGTGGATCGAGGCGCACATGCCGACCGTGCTGGTCGGGTCACTTGGCTCGCTGCACATGGCTCCAGTGCTGCGGCGGTCCCAACCTTCCCAATACAGATTCCAGGCAGGATCAAACGGATCATCAAACTCGATCAGCGTCCAGTCCGAACACGTCGCGCCGATACCGCTGGTGCAACTGGAGGCCGAGAACGGATTCGGGGTAGCGGCGACGAAGGTCGCACCGGAACTTGCCATCGCCGGGTTGGGCGTGCCCACCTGGCCGCTGGCCGAGGAGCCGGGCGTGCGGCAGGTCGGCCATTCATAGTTCCAGTACACCACGACGCTCGGCGAACTGGATGTGGTCAGCCCGCAATGGGTCGCAGTGGCGAACAGCCGCCGACGGTCATCGGCGGTATTGCCGACCAGCGAGCCCGAGCAGGTATCCGTTCAACCCACGGTAATCGCCCCGACCGCGCGGCGCGGATCGTTCCAGGCATCGTTCTCGCCCAGACAAGCCACGTCGGTGTTGCAGGTTCCGGAGTTGATCTCGTCGATCGTGCACGGTCCGGTGCCGAATTTCGGCTGACCGATATCCGGTTGCGCGTAGCCGGCGCTGCGTCGACCAAACGCGCGGTAGCCCTGGCTGATGCGGCCCAGAATCAATTCAACGCGCTCGCGTTCGGCGGTATCCACGTCCACTTCGATAACCACGTCAGCGGCGGAGATGACCGGCGTCCAGAGCTCGCCGTGGGGCTGGTTCTTGCGCTCATCCCAGGGCCCAGCAAGCTGCTGGCCTGCGACGTCATAGACAAACAGGCGAGCGGTTGGTGGCAGCCGATAATGAGTGAAGCCGAAATTGAGCGAAGTGGCATCCGTGGCTTTCACCCGGTAACGCCAGATGCTTTGCGTACCGACTGTTTCCCACGTGCCTGCGCGCTGGATGTCGATCGCGGTGTCGTGCGCAATCGCGAAGCGTGCCGGACCACCGTCGATGGCACGAAGCGCATCCTCGGCAGCCACCGTTTGAAGATCGAGCGCAGGATACTGAACGCCCTCAACCAGCGAAAGCGGCATCACGGTTGCACCTTGTGAGGCCGGAACGGCAACCTGCGAAGGAGCCGCATGGATTGCAAACGAAGACAAACCGAGCACGGCTGCAAGCAGAGCCGCACGAATGGACATGGACATTGGGCCACTTCCTGGCAATGGGACACGGAACCCTAAGCCGTATCACGGAAGGTATGCAACCGCGCAGATCGCGAACCGCGTACACCGTCACTCGCTTGTGCGAAAAGCGGGTCGCGAGGCGGATCAGAGTGCACATTTCGTCGTTGTTTATCTTCCGCCTTGCGACTGACCTGCCCGCAGGAATCAGCGCCAACCGGCCCCGGATTTTGTAGTGGATGCTACAAAGATTGACCCCATCGACGTCGACGCGCATCGACGTGCCTTGTTGACATTGCGGGAGTCCCGGTTGTTCTCATTGCAGACTTGGCCCCTTTCTTCCTGCTTTGGGATCAGATTGATTTCGCATCGCAATCGAGACACTTCTCAATCGACGCGCAGACCCGGCGAAGATTGGGCGCCCCAGGAAAGCAAAAGCAGGTCTGGAAAGTGCAACCTGACCCGGGTTTTGGAAAGTGCAACCTGACCCGGGCTTTGGTCGGGGTCGATCTGGATCAAGCAGCAACCGACAATTCAGCCGCACTGCCCTTGCTCGCGGGCTTTACGACAATCTGCACGTTCTGTCCCAGGGCGACCAGGCAGCGCATCATCTTTTCCTCGGAAATGCCACGAAAATGGCCGCGCAACATCGCGGATACCTTTGGCTGCGGCATACCGAACAACCCGGCTGCCTGAATCTGGGTCAGCTTGCGACGCTTGATGATAGCGGCGATCTTGCTGGCAAGCTGCGCCTTGACCAGCATGGAACCGGCATCGGCAAACCCGAGGTCGGCATAGACGTTTCCGCTGCCTTCGTGTACTTCGATCATGTCGTGATTCCTCTTGCGAGCGCATCAACCGCTTTCAGGCGTTCGCGGATGAGCGCCATGTCCGGCTTCGGGGTTTGAGCTCCCTTCGCGGACTTCTTCTGAAAACAATGCAGGACGTAAACTGCATGCGCATACCTGACCGTGTACACCGCGCGGTACGTGTCACCGCGCCAGTCCTCGGTCACTTCCAGCACGGCGGCGGAGTCGAACCCCTTCAAAGGTTTCGCGGCGTCCGGTTTCTGCCCAATCGGCGCCTGGAACAATGCGTAGCCGAACACAGCCTGCACCTGATCCGGCATGACGCCCAAGTCTTTAAGACTCGAAGCAATCCATCGCAACGGTTTGATACTCGCTACCTCCATGTCGCGCCGCCGAACCTATACCCAAATGGGAATATATGCCACGTCAGGTCCGGGGTCAAATCGAAGGCGCGTCAGAGTCAGGTTTCACCTTGCGCTCCTACCCACGAAATTCGAGATTCAAGACCCCCTTTCTCCAGGTGCTCCGGGTGTCGAGGCACATGCTACATTGATAGACCCCATCGACGCTCCCACACGATCTGAGGTAGAGCCTCTAAATCAATGACTCTGACCCCATTGATCCTCCTGACCCCATTGATCCTCACTCCGAGCCCTGCTTCGTCCCATTAGCAACAATCTCCTGTCTGCATGCCATCCTGCCCCTAATGGTCTTTTCGCTCGCACAAACCTCGTTGGCGACGCTACGCCGACTGTACAGCGTGAGCTTTGAGATTCCGAGCTTTTTTGCGAACATAGAGTCATTATAATCTTTCCACGCTGGGTCAGTACCACAAACACCGAGCGCATCGCATTCGTCGAAATCCAACCACCGCACTTCTTCAGGCTGCACCGCATTCATCGCGTCGAGCACTCGACTGGAGATATTCATTTCATCCAGATACGCGTATATGAGTTCGTTTACGCTTCTAAGTGCCGATTGCGATTGATTCACGGAATCAGATGGGCTTGTGCCGAATGGACGGTGAATTCCGACACTCCCGATCACCGACCTCTCCACCCCTCCAAGTAGCGCCAACACACATGCGCTAGCACAAACCGCCGAATCGGGCACAACCGTCATTGCATTCTTCGATCTAAAGAAGCGCCCGATCTTTATCGCAGTTCCGACATCTCCGCCCAGACTATCCAGCCATACTACAACCCCTTCCGCCCCAGATCGGCACAATCCTGAGCCTTCGTTTTGGCTAGCGAATGTCTTTGCGCGCGCATACTCCTCATGAATCTTACCCAGACTGGACTCGTCAATGTTTCCGGAAAGTTTGACTATGCATTTTTTAAACTCCGTTGAATCGACCACCACAAATCCTGAAGGAGGCACAGTTTGCGCATACAGGCGCGCAGCGGAAGATAGAACAATGGCGAGAATCACGACCAAGTAAATATTGAACCGCACGAACGCCTTCTTTCGGACTGCTGTATCGAGCAGAGAGAGAAACGATCTGGCAGAAGGGGACGCAAGGCGCAAACTCTCTCGGAAGACGATTTCAGTGTTATGCATGGATTGGGGATCAATGGGTTTCACGAATGCAAAGCCGTTTCGCCATCCTCCACGAGCATGGCGACTATGTTGTGCGGTTTTGATTGAGAACATCGAGAGTTTTCCCCTGAGAACGGAAACCGAAAAAGCCGGAAACGAATCAAACCAATAGCCCCGCTTGCGAGAAGCAAATCTGTTGCAGCATCGGCCCACGCAAGATCGGAAGACTGCGCAAGTCTGTCGATGCGCATCAACGCCTAGAAGATCACGAAAGTCTACTCTGCCTCCTGCTTTTGACCCCTGTTCTACGCTGCTTCTGGTCACCTACCAAATAGAGTCAACGCTGTGGCACCGACGACGATCACTAGCACCAATATCCCGAAGACCAACAAGAACAGACTCACAAGCTTGAGAAACACAGCACCACGCGTGTATTCCGACTCTCGAATGTTGTGCAAGCTTAGCTGACTCGGTTTTGGTGTGATCTGCTTCGGCGCCGGCGGGGTCGGCTGTGGCACTCGTGGAGTCAGCACACGAGTAGGTGGGTCCACTAAGCATTGTGGCAAGGAATTCTGGCCCAGCTGCAATGTCAGGATCCGAGGAAGCGTTGCGGACGGGGTCGATACCTGCGGGGCCGGCAGCACCACAAGCTCCCGCACCTCAATCGCTATCGGTGATACACGCTCCGGCACTCTGCCGTCAATGTTGAGCAGCGGATCATCCTCGCTGTCATCCACGCCTTCAGGTTCGCCGCCGTACTGACCAATGGGGTGATCATGCTGGAGCTGGTGGCAAGGAATGCACAGCACGACCAAATTGTTCCTGTTGTTCGCGCCGCTGCAACTCCGAAACACGATGTGATGGGCATGCAGTTCGTCCGGAGCTAGGGTTTCCCTGCACCGGTTACAAGCAAGGCCATTCTGATGCTTCAGCTGAAGCGATGTGATTGCCCAGTTTGGCGGCTGCATCGTGTATGACCGATGCAGCCGCACCAAGCCTTTGAGATGAGCGCGGATTAGCTTGATCTCTGGGCTTGGGGGTCTAGCGTCACCATTCGGCTGAATTTGATTCTCTGCGATCTGCCTTTCAAGCCACCTTGGAAATTGCTCAGCGATGTAGGCGTCGAAATTGAGCAGCCTTGCTTGCGCCCGACCTGCCACGTAGGGATCGGCCGCGTTTGCATCCGCCGTCAGACCGATGGCCGCGCGGTATCGGTAGTTCGTCTTCAACCGCTCCTTCGCCTCTGCTGGCGAATACTCGACTCCGTTCAGCCCGTCAACACACCATATGCATATCCGCATGCGTGGCGTTGTGAACCTGATGCTTCCTTGATTTCTATCCTGAAGGCATATCCTGCAAACAGGCATGCTGAGCTCCTTCCGGGCTTCTTGCCGAGATCACGCAAAACTGGGGCAGAGTCGATTATTCCCAATACGCACGGCCCCTACCTCAATCCCCGATTAATCCTCTCCAGCACTTCAATCCCCGGACTCAACTCCCCCACCCCCAGCCGATTCAACGCCGTCTCCACCGTGCGCAGATGCTGATGCATATCCGAAGGCTCCGGGTCG
>NZ_DASSYD010000109.1:0-24431 GCF_035703485.1 Dokdonella sp.
GCATCATCACGCCTTCGATCACGCCACGTGACAGCATGATCAGGGCCAGCGCCACATACATGATGCCGATGCGCTTGTGATCGAGGCTGGTCAGCCACTCATTCCACAAATATTTCCACTTTCCAAACCAGGTGATGGCCAGGATGATTCCGAGCGTGCCGACCATTTCCACGGCTGCCCCGATCGCCGCAACCGGACTGTAGAGTGGCAGTGCCGCATAGTCTAGATTACCAAGAAGGAAGTGCATCGAATCATCCATGATGTGACCCGGTCTGGATGCTGGAACATGAAAGAGTCGGATGGCTGTGATATTTGCTGGCTATCCAATCAAACAGATGCTGGCTCGCAGTGCCATAGAATCTGGGCTCGTCAAGCACCGAGCGTTTCTGCAGATCGGCGTAGGTGGAACAATCAAGCGCCTGGCCGGATTGTCGAACCTTGTCGATCCACCCGGCGAAATCTCTGGCCGACAAGGCCAGTGTCTTGAACTTCTGCTGCGGAAATCCCTTGCCGTTGAATTGGGTATTTTCTCCCCGATACGTGCCGACCTGATCGGCCTGCAGATACAGCTGGGTTTTCATGCCCGCCATTGTGTAGATCTGTCCGGCCAGCTGCGGAATCATCAAGGATTGCATAACACTGTCGCTGGTCAGGGTCAGATGGACCGGACGTCCAACCGGAATGGCCAACTGATTGACCGCAGCGAGATGTTGCTCGGGATAGATGAACAGCCACTTCCAGTCGAGGCTCACCACCTCTACTTCGAGCGGCGCGGACGCGGATGGCAGCGGCTGGTAAGGATCGAGCTGGAACGCCTGCGGCCAAAGCACGCCCGCGAGGATGGCAGTCACGGCGATCGGGACACCCCAGATCAAATACTCCATCGGCCTGGAGTATTCCCAGTCAGGTCGATAATCGGAGGATTTTGCGCCATGCCGATAGCGCCACGCCAACCATGGAGTCAGAAGCAAAACCGGCACGACAACAATCAGCGTGAGAGCGATCACCAGCCAGAACAGCGAAAGCTCGGCGGCCGCAGTCGGCCCGCCTGGAGCAAGCATTCCATGGTTCAAATGACTGCAACCCGAGACCACCACAATCAGCAGGATGGATGCCGAAAGCCCGCGCATCCATCGCCCTGTCCGCGCCTGTTGACGCGAAACCGGAATGCCTTGGATTTGGGCAGTACGGTTCAAAGGGAGTCGGCCGTTCGGTACGTGTGCGTCCGCGCGCAAGTCTGGTCAGAAACATCGGCCAAGCTGCGGCAATCGATCAAAGTCTACACCCGCACAAGTTGTGCATTGCTCGACGCCGAATCCCTGTTCAGGCGTTGTTTCTTGTCAAAGGGCAGCGGCGATCGGTTGCTGCAACAAGCATCGGCGTGTCATGTCCAGAATCCGAAATCAGCCATCTATTTGATCAACTCTGCAACGAAGCATCGCCATGCAAATCGGAAATCATGCCGTGACGATGGGAGGGTAGGCGGTTGTATTTCCTGCAATGCATGCGTGAACGAAAGCAGCAATATTCGACCACTCACGTTTGCCGCTTCAGCAGGCCGCGAGCGACGAAGAGTTCAACGCGCTCGAATGGAATATGGTCGCCGGCATCGCTGCCGTAGTACGCCTCGACGATTCTGCCCTGCTCGTCGATAAGAAAGTCCGCCGGCATCAAGTTGTTCGTATTCAGTCCGGCCATGCCAACGATGCGCATGCCTTTGAGCAGGGTCGGGATACGCGTCAGCATGGCCCTGAGCTTGCGCCAGAACGAGCGTTCAATGCCGTAGAGTTCGTGAGCCCTTGAGTCTGGATCGGCGATGACCATGAACGGGCGTCGCTGGCGTGCCACGAAGCGCTTTACTTCGTCGCGGCTGGAGCTGAAAACGGCGACGATATCGAGGCCGAGTTTGGCCAGACCTTCATGCTGGTTGGTCAGTTCATAGATGCGGAAGTTGCAGAACGGGCAGGCGGCATCACGAAAGAAGCACAACAAGGTGCGTCGCTGGCCACTGCCGATGATCACCGGCTGGTCGTAGATATCGGTCATTTCCAGGCTTGGCGCCCTGGATGGAGCAGTCAATCGCATTTCACACCTCGAATTAGGGCCACTTGATCAGCGTTGCCTTAGTCGGCACCCAGGCGGTGCCCGTAGACCAACTTTCCACCGAGCCAGCCGGCAATGCCGAGGCAGACGAAGCCGGCCAGACTCAGCGCCATCGCGAGCAGGCCCGGCGCATGCAGAGTCATGCCTTCGACGCGCATGAGCAAACTGGCCAGATACAGCGAGAAAGCGGCCATGACCATGATCATGTGCCGATTGACATCCCTGATCGCGGGGTTGTCCTCAGGCAGGCGCATCAACTCGGTGAAGCCCGCGATCATGGCGGGAATGGCCAGGGTCAGACCAATCGTCATGAGCACGCCAGCCAGCCACCAGGCGGGTTGGCCGAGGAACAGGCTGGCCAGATCCGCAGCACTGGCCAGCGACCAGCAGGCGATCGGGAAATGCACCAGAGCGGGATGTAGAGGATGGCGCATGTCAGATCAATTGAGCAGCAGACTGAGCAAGGTGAGGAAACCGGCGACCGCGATTCCGGCGTGTCCGATGACCAGACCCCTGGATGGAATCTTCTTGCGCAGATGAAAAGAGGCAAGAAAGAATCCGCCTAGCGCAGCTACGACCAGCAAACCCAGAGCCGCGCTCAGGCGACTGCCTGCCGAGCCTTGCAAAAGCATGAGAATCAGGGTCACCAGACCAGCCGCGCCGAGCAGTGCATGGGCCAATGAAAGGGCCCAGGGTGCCAGTTTGCCGCGCAGCACGCTGGAAGCGAGGATCACCCCACCAACAGCTGCGATTGCGAACAGAATGATTGCATAAGTGAGCATCGTGGTATCTCCCGATCAGTGAGGGTCAATGGGGCGGAACGTCGTCTTCGATCCTTGCTGCAAATGTCTTCGTCGCCAGCGCATTCATCACGTTGTCGGTCATGCGCGCGCAACGCAGGCCGAGGAACGGGAACGCATCACTCAAAGTTGTGCGTACGGTGTCCTGCAGCGCGCTGCGCAACAATCTTCGCGCACGATGCAGACGGGTCTTGACCGTCTCTGCTCGAATTCCAAGCGATTGCGCCGTTTCCTCGGTGGTGCATTCCTCGATCTCGCGCAGGATGAAGACGAGTCGGAACGGTTCCGGCAGATCTGCGACGGCTTGCTCGAGCAGATGACGTATTTGTGCCCGGCTCGCCGTTGCGGCCGGATTTTCGATGCCGAACTTGCCTGGGAACGGAATCACTCTTGCACTCCCTGTCGGTGCGATGTCCAACTGCTCGACGTCGGTCGTCGGCCGGCGCTCACGCAGGCGACGATAGGCCTCGTTGAGGACAATGCGGGTCATCCAGGTCAGTACGCTGGATTCGCCTCGAAACGTATCGAGTTTGCTGTAGACACGAAGCCAGGACTCCTGCACCACATCCTCGGCTTCTTCGTTGCTGTCGAGCACGCCACGGGCCATGCGGAACAAGCGCTGGTTGCCGCGCTGCATGAGCTGCCGGAATGCGTCGCGAAAGCCGCTCAGTACCTGATCGACAAGCTCGGCGTCGGTCAGCGTCGAATAGTCGGGTTTGCTGCTGATTTCCTGCATGATCTTTTCCCCTTTACATTCGGGTGGATGCAGCAGTGCGAAAAAGGTTCCCGCCTGGACTCGACCACGACACGAGCCGATTCGTCCGCCAGCGCTGTTGCGGCTGGAATCCGTTTGCGAATCATGCAACCGTAGGGGTTCGTTGTCTGCCAAGGTGGAACAGAACAATCATGATCTTGAGAAAATCGGAACAGATGATCCCGACTACCGCATTGCTGATCTTCGCCGTTGCCCTGCTTGGCATGACTGGCTGTGGAGAATCGGCATCGAGTGCCGCCGATGCCAAGCCTGCGCAGGCCAGCGCCCAGGTCAAGCCCGCCAGTTCCGAGGAAAAGGCGGATCGTGGAAGCGCCCGATTCTCGACGAAAGGAACGATCTGGGAAGGTACCCGTGCCTCGGCGCGAATCAAGAACGATCGATTGCGCATTTCGGCGAGCAGGATGGATCGAATCGACGACAAGATGCAGCGCGATCAGCTCAATCTGAATATCGGTGACTACAAGGGGCCGGGTCGTTACAAGGTTGGCATGTCGTCAATGTTTGTGCGCGTCAGCATCAACATGCCGAAGAAGGAAGGCGAGGAAGTCGATGCGCAGAAAACCTTGATGGATGCGCTCGGCAATACCAGTAATATCCGACTGGCCAATGCCGATATCGAAATCACCTCGGTCAGCGGTGGATACATCGACGGAACGTTTTCCATGGAGACGCCGGCCGGCATGCCGGATTCGACGATTACCGATGGACAGTTTCACGCCCGTATCCGGGAATAAGCGGTGAGCGGGTTGACGGTGAGCAGTGAGCGGCAAAAGCACTTCAGGAAAATTTGACAATATCGCGATAGATGGGCAAGCGAGTTGACAACATGGTGATAGCCGCCATTCTCCTTCCGCCAACCGCCAACCGCCAACCGCCAACCGCCAACCGCCAACCGCCAACCGCCAACCGCCAACCGACCATTCCCATGTCCAAATCCTCAGCCGTCATCGCCCCCTCCATCCTTTCGGCAAACTTCGCGCGCCTCGGCGAGGAAGTCGACGCGGTCATCGCTGCCGGTGCCGAGTGGATCCACTTCGATGTCATGGACAACCACTACGTGCCGAACCTGACCATTGGGCCGCTGGTCTGCGAGGCATTGCGCAAGCACGGCGTCAGCGCGCCGATTGATGTGCATCTGATGGTCAAGCCGGTCGACCGCATCGTTCCGGATTTCGCCAAGGCAGGTGCCAGCCTGATCAGCTTCCATCCCGAGGCTTCCGAACATATCGATCGCACGATTCAGTTGATTCATGCGACTGGCTGCAAGGCCGGCCTGGTATTCAATCCGGCGACGCCGCTGAATTATCTGGATCACGTCCTCGATCAGCTTGACCTGGTTCTGATCATGTCGGTCAATCCGGGCTTCGGCGGACAGAGCTTTCTGCCCTCGGCACTGGAGAAGCTGCGTCGGGTACGCGAATTGATTGATCGCAGCGGACGCGACATCCGTCTCGAAATCGATGGTGGCGTGAAGATCGACAACATCGCCGAGATTGCGCGTGCCGGAGCCGACACTTTTGTTGCCGGTTCGGCGATCTTCGGCAAGACAGACTATGCCGAGGTGATCACTGCGATGAAGCAGGCGATTGGCGCTGGCTGAAACCGGGGTGCGGCATGAACCATGCCTTCCGACCCTTAGGCTTGGGCAACGCAGACGTTAGAATGGGCGATTCTGTGTTGTTTCGGGGTTTCTGATGCGTTTACTAGTTGTCACCGCCGCATTTCTTCTGAGTGCGGTTTCGCTGGCCCATGCGTTGCCTTCCGGAAACTCGCGACTGCTGCGCTTTCCGGATATTTGTGGCAACGCGATCGTGTTTGTCCAGGCCGGCGATATCTACACGGTGGCAGCCAGCGGCGGCACGGCACTGCGCCTGACATCGCATCCGGGTCAGGAGTTGTATCCGAAATTCTCACCGGATTGCCAGTCGATCGGCTTCTCGGCCGAGTACGACGGCACGCGTCAGGTCTATGTGATTCCAGCCAGTGGCGGCACGCCACGCCAGCTCACCTGGTACAACGATATCGGCCCTCAGCCGATTCGCGGCGGTACCGACTATCGCGTGCTTGACTGGACGCCGGATGGCAAGAACATCCTCGTCCGCGCCAATCGACTGCCGACCGGAGATCGTGATGGGCGTCCGTATCTGGTGCCGGTCGATGGCGGCATGGAAACGCCGCTGGCGGTGCCGGAAACCGGCGGCGGCATGCTTTCGCCCGATGGCAAGAGCTATGTCTATACGCCGATCGACCGCGAGTTCCGCAGCTGGAAGCGTTACCGCGGCGGCCGTGCCCAGGATGTCTGGACCTACGATCTGATCAACAATACCTCGCGACGCCTGACCGACAATCCAGCCACCGACAATCAGCCGATGTGGATCGGTGACACGATCTATTTCAGCTCCGATCGCAATGTCACGATGAACCTGTTTGCGATGCCCGCGAGCGGTGGCGAGGCGACACAGCTCACCCGCTTCAACGGTTTCGATGTGCTCTGGCCGAGTGCCGGCAAGGACGCCATCGTGTTCGAAAACGGTGGTGCGATCTGGCGCTTCGATCCGGCCACCGCCAAGGCCAGCGAAGTGCCGATTCGCGTCACCGGCGATTTTGCGCAAACCTTGCCGACCTGGAAGAACGTCGCCGGCCAGGTTGAATCGTTTGATCTCAACGAAGACGCCAGCACGATCATGTTCGCCGCCCGCGGCGAGCTGTTCCGCCTGACCGGCAAGGATCCGGATATCCGCAATCTCTCGCACACGCCCGACACGCGTGAGCTCGGCGTGACCTTGTCGCCGGATGGCAGCACGGCCGCCTTCCTGTCCGATGCCAGCGGTGAATACGAAATCTATCTGCAGAAACTCGCCGGTGGAGTGCCGAAGCGGTTGACCCGGGATGGCGACACCTGGCGATTTGCGCCGATCTGGTCACCGGATGGGCGGCATCTCGCCTATGCCGACAAACACCAGCGTCTGCGAATCGTCGATGCCGCCAATGGCAACACGCGCGATGTCGACAGCAGCCGCCATGACGACATCACCGAGTACCGCTGGTCGCCGGATGGACGCTGGCTGGCGTATACGCTGGAAAATGATGCCGGACTCACACAGATCTGGATGTACTCGCTGAACAACGGTTCGCGAACCGCGGTGACGGAAGCCACGTCAAGCGCATTCAGCCCGGCGTTCGATCCGGATGGACGCTGGCTGTATTTTCTTTCCAATCGTGATTTCGAGTTGCAGTTCAGCGCCTACGAGCAGAACTACCTGTACGCCAATGCGACTCGCATCTATGCCGTCAGCCTCGCTGCCGAAGGCCCGTTCCTGTATCGCGATCAGGATTCCGCTGCGAATGCCGACGAAGCCGGGCCCGCTGCCGATTCCGCGATCATGCACGTCGACCTGGAGGGAATGATCGGTCGCGAGCAGGCGCTAAAGGTGGATAATGGCAACTATCAGAACCTGCAGGCCAGCTCCGAGGCGGTCTTCTATTCGGCAACGTCGGGAACGCGCGGCCACGGACAATTCGAGCTGCACAAACTTGCCATTGATGCCGACAAGAGCGTGCGCATTGCCGGCGGCCTCAGTGACTACCGGCTTGCCGCTGATGGCGAGTCCGTCGTGGTTCGCTTCGACGACAAATTTGCACGTCTCAAGACCAAGGCTGACCAGGATCCGGCCAAGCATGCCTTGAACTTTTCCCAACTCAAGATGCTGGTTGATCCGCCGAGCGAGTGGCAGCAGGAGTTTGTCGATGCCTGGCGCATCCTGCGCGACTGGTTCTACGACCCTGGCATGCACGGTGGCATCGAGCGCTGGAACGCCGTTCGGGCACGCTACGAGCCCTTGGTCGCCTATGTCGCCACCCGCCAGGATCTCGACTACCTGTTGCAGGAGCTGGCCGGAGAAGTGCAAGCCGGACACGTCTACGTACAGCAGGGTGACCAGGTGAAGGTCGAACGCACCCCAGGTGGCCTGCTCGGTGCGGAAATTGTCGCCGACCAATCGGGATACTTTCGTATCGCGAAAATCTTTGCCGGCAAGGATTGGGATGAACGCCAACGTTCGCCATTGACAGAGCCCGGTGCCAACGTGAATGTCGGTGACTTCATCACCGCCGTCGATGGCGTCGATGCGCGGTCGGTAAAGAATTTCTATCAATTGTTGCAGGGCAAAGGTGGTCAGAAAGTTGATCTGAGCATCAATGCCAGGGCGCAAGCCAAGGGCAGTCGCAACCTGCGTGTCGAAACCCTGACCTCCGAGCTCAATCTGCGCTACGCCGATTGGGTCGCGGCGCGTCGGGCGATGGTTGATCGACTGTCGAACGGGCGCATCGGCTATATCCATGTACCGAATACCGCTGTCGATGGCAATCGCGAACTGTTTCGCGGCATGCTCGCCTATGCCGACAAGGATGCGCTGATCATCGATGATCGCTACAACGGCGGTGGCTTCATTCCCGATCGCATGATCGAGCTGCTCGCGCGCAAGCCACTGAACTACTGGAAGCGTCGCGGACTCGATCCACAGGCCACGCCGATGCTCTCGCACAATGGACCGAAGGCAATGCTGATCAATGGCCTGGCCAGCTCCGGCGGTGACGCGCTGCCCTATTACTTCCGCAAGCTCGGCCTCGGCAAGCTGATCGGCACGCGAACCTGGGGTGGTCTGATCGGCATTTCGGGCAATCCTTCGTTGGCCGATGGCGGCATCGTTCTCGCCGCGACTTTCCGCTTCCTCGATACCGATGGCCAATGGGCGGTCGAGAATGTAGGCGTCAGCCCGGACATCGAAGTCATTGATCGCCCCGAACTGCTCGCCGCCGGTCGCGATCCAAGCGTCGAAAGGGCGGTCGAGGAATTGCTTGCCGAACTGGCTGCGCAGCCACCGAAGAAGATCGTCGCTCCACCGGCACCGACTGATTTTGGTGGACAAAGTCAGTAGCCCGGAGGAGCAAAGCCGCGGTCTGCGTTATCCTCGCAGGCCGTTTGTCCAAGGAGACCGCGTCGATGCAGTGTTTTGTGTACAAAAGTCTGCGCAAGGGTGAAACCTATGTGTATCTGCGCGCTGCCGATGGATTCGAGGTCCTGCCGCCAGCAATGGCTGAACAACTGGGCAACCTGACTTTTGTCATCGAGATCGAGCTGTCGCCGACTCGCAAGCTGGCCCGGGAGAATGTCGAAGAAGTCATGACCAATCTCATCGGGCAGGGCTATCACCTGCAGTTTCCGCCGCCCGCCCAGGTCGAAGCATCCGACTGAGTCGTCATCCGCCGACGCAAGCATGTCAACCAAGCCAAGCCAAGCAGGTCCTCACGTCGATATACTTGGTGCAGTACCGCGATTGGCGCGGCCCGGCTGAGCATGTTGCCAGAACTGAACAAAACCGCCGCTGCTCAAGGATCCCTGCTGAGAAGGCTGGTCCGATTCCTGCCCGCTTTGCTGGTTTTCGCGATTGCGATACCGCTCACGGACCCGCTCGTGCTGGTCATCCTGCTGATTGCTGCTGCCCTAATGCTGACCGCCGTATGCTCAAGCATTGGCTTCGCGATGGACGGACGGTTTGCACGCAGCATCGCGCGACGTGGCTTGGCGGGACTGCTCGTTCTGAGTCTTTTCACTGTTTTCCTTGCGGTATTGCTGGCAGTTCCGACATGGTGGCTGCTGCAAGAGCCGTCGCTGACAGCTGCTTTGGCGATGTCGGCGGCATTGCTGCTGGGCCTGCTTTCGTTGTGGCGAATCTGGCCGGTATTCGTGCTGCCGTATATCTGGGATGACGCCTATCCGGAAGTCGCCGAAGGCTCCTGGCTGGCCACGGCATTGCGTCGATCGCTGGCATTTGCACGTCACCTGACCGGCGAGCACGAGCTGTTCTTCAGTCACGGTTTGCCATCCGCCTTGTTCGTGCTTCTTGTTTGCGTCGGTGCTCTGGCGCTGGCCGCCTTCGGCAATATGCTGAGCCAGGAAATACGCCATTCGGCAATTGCACTGTACGCATTGCTGGTGGTGCCGGTTGCCTGCCTGATGATGGTGACCCGCTGCGTCAGTGCGATTTTCACCGATGTGCGCTCGCGGCGCTCGCAACGCAAGCGCGAGGAATTGCTGACCCCCGAGATCGTTGCAGTCGATGCACCGTCGGTCGAGGACAGCGATGAGATGACAAGTCCGGATGCGACCCTGCTCGCAGCGGCCCGATCCGGCCAGATCGATCTGGCGCTGGCGGCACTTGATGTCGGCGCCAATCCGGATCTTGTCCCACCAGAATGCGAACGGGATCAACGCAGCGTTCTCGTGCATGCGGTGATCCTGCCGGATCTGCGCCTGTTGCGAACCCTGATCGAGAAGGGGGTCGACGTCAATCGGGCCCATGCCGGCTTTCCGCCCTTGATCGCCGCAACCCGTGACAGCTTCCAGGGACGCCCCGATGCGATCATGACCTTGCTCGCCAACGGAGCCAGGCCGACGATTACCGATTCGGCCGGAAACACCGCCTTGCATCACGCGGCCCTGTGCGGCGAGCCAATCGTCGCCGCGCTGCTGGTCGATGCCGGCGTTCCGCTTGATGCGGTCAACCGCGACGGCATGACCGCACTTGGCATGGCCTGCGCCAATGGCAACTGGGTTCTGGCGGGCTTTCTGCTTGATCGCGGGGCGGCAACTACGGTCGAACAGGCTCAGCCCGCGCTTCTGCTTGCCGCCGGTGTCACCGAGGATGATGCAACGGGGGTCAAGCTCCTGCTCAAGCGCCGGGCGGCGGTTGATGCACGCGGTCGCCTTGATCGGACCGCCTTGATGATGGCCGCATTGCACGGCCATGAAACCATTGCCGAGACCCTGCTCAGTGCCGGAGCCGAAGCGGACCTGGTCGATCGCAACGGCACCACGGCACTGATGGAAGCCGCGCGTGCTGGCGCCCTCGCCATCATTCATGCGTTGGGCCGGCGCAAGGTGAGCGTCAATCGGGTCGATGCACTGGGTCGCAGCGCGCTGATGATCGCTTGTGGCTCACGCACCGCCAACGAGGAGGTCGTGCGCGCCCTGCTCGCACTTGGCATCGATCCCACCCTGAGCGCCAAGGATGGACGACGCCCAATCGACCTGGCCATCGCCAGTGGACGCTGGCCGATCGTTGCCTTGCTGGATCCTGACTACGCTCTGCCAAGCAATGTTGATGCGGAGTCGCCGGCGGCTGGGGAGGGAGATCTCGCCCACTTGCTGGATGCCTTGCGCTTTGGTCATTGGGAGGTCGCCCGGGAGATGCGTGATGCGCTGCCAGGCTATTCCGGCAGCGAGTTGGCTCAAATCTATCTCGGTCTGATCGAACCTCAGTACGAGCGGGCACGCAACTGGGTCTGCAATCTCGGTTTGCCGGCCGGCGTCTGTCTCGATGATGGAAAGTTGCTCAGCGATACTTTGCTCGCGCAATTGCCGGAAAGTGCCGACGCCCTCCTGCAACTCGTCCATCGCGGAATGCCGGTGGGTGGGGCAGGTATCGTTGCGCGTAGTTTGGCAATGGCAGCAACGGCTGGCAGCAAGCGCGCTGTTGTCGATCTGGCATCGACGCTTGTAGAGCGCGGTGGCGACTGGTTGGGGCGTGGACCGGGCGAAGTGACCGCGCTGCATCTGGCCAGCGCGATCGGTGAATCCGGCCTCGTCGAAGATCTGCTTTCGCGTGGCGCCAATCCCAACGCGCGTGACGCACGCGGCTTGATGCCTCTGCACTTTGCATTGAAAGCATCTGCGGCGCATGCAGTAGCGGTATCAAGGGTATTGATACGCCATGGTGCGATCCCCGAGCTGGCTTCGGAAAGTGGCGAAACGCCACTTGGTCTGGCCTTGTCCCGAGCCCAGCGTGATCTGGTCTACTGGCTGAATTGGCCGCGCTGGCATTTGCCGGGCCGTGCCTTGCGAGGCGAGGATCTTCCGGCGGCGGCGGCCAGTGGAGATATCGACGCCGTCGACAAACTGCTCGCGCTCGGCATTCCGATCGGCAGTGTCGATCATCAGGGCGCAAGCGCGCTGATTCGTGCGGCCGGTTCCGGCTACGCCGGCCTCGTTGTCCGCCTGCTGGATGTCGGTGCCGATCCGAAGCAGGCCTCATGGTCGGGCGCAACCTGTCTTTCTGCAGCCGTCGCGGCGCGACGCGAAGCCGTGGTGCGAACCTTGCTGCAGCAGGGTATTTATGCCGATCAGCGCCTGCCAGGCGGCGGCACACCGTTGATGATTGCGGCAGCGCTGGGTTTGCCGCGACTGGCCGAACCGTTGCTTGATCGCGGTGCCGATCCGAACGCCGCCGACGATCGCGGCAACACGGCTCTGCAGGCCGCCGCATTGTTTGCTTTTGACAGTCGCGATACTGCCGTTGCGGCGGAATTGCTCGATCTGCTGCTGCGACATGGCGCGCGCATCGACATGCGCAATCAGAGTGGACAGGATGCCCTGCTGCTGCTGCTCGGTGTTCGCGCCGAACCCGGTAGCGCTTGCGATGCCCAGCATCTCGCCCATCTCGCGGCCATGCTCATCGGCAAGGGAGCATCCGTTGAAAGTCAGGATCAGCGTGGCGTCAGTCCTTTGCATGCTTGCGCCATGCACGGACTGCTCGGTGTGGCGAAACTGTTGAAGTCGCACGACGCTCCGGTTGATCAGCACGACGCACTCGGTCGAACCGCCGGTGACGTCGCCGCCTTGCTCGGCTACGCGGATGTCGCCGGAGAACTCGGCGTCGTCCGCAGCAGCGCGCCGAGCGCACGCCTGACCCTGCGCAGGCGCGTCACGGATTGACTGAACCTGGAAAGTGTCTTGATCAGCATCGTCTTAACAAGCGGCTGAGACTTCAGGCAGAAGTTCGCAATGTGGCATGCGGCAAGCTCCGCGCCTACCCAGGCTGCAGACGTTCGCCATGTCAGTACAGCGCGCTCTTCTTTCCCTGACGATCGCCATCGTCGGGATCTCGAATCTGGCACACGCAGGAGGGTCATTCGGCATTGATCACCGGGTCGCTTACGACAATTCGGGCATCTGGAAGCGTTCGTATCAAAAGGATCTCGCTTACGGCGCCGGACTGACCATGCTGGGAGGTGCACTCTTCGTCGATAGCGAAACGCGCTTTGGACGCACTTTTGATCAATCGCTGGATGCGATGATCTTCACCGCGGCGGCGACCACGGCGGGAAAGTTTGTGTTCTCCCGTCAACGCCCGAAACAGACCGACGATCCCAACAGGTTCTTCTCGGGGCGGGGCAATCAGAGCTTTCCGAGTGGCGAGGTTGGCCAGTTCACTGCGATCGTCACGCCCTTCATTGCCGAATACCGCCACGATCATCCCGCTGTCTGGTTGCTCGCCGCCCTGCCTGCCTACGACGCAATCGCACGCGTAAAGACACGAGGGCACTGGCAAAGCGATGTTCTGGTCGGCGCTGGAATCGGTGTCGGCCTGGGGATCTATGCCCACGATCGGAAGTCGCCGTTCTTTGCGGGCTATCTGCCGGGTGGCGGAGCGATGGTTGGTTACAAGACGAAATTTTGACGCGGCAGTCCGCATAGTTCGATCTTGATCTCGAATCCAGGCGTGGCGAATTTCCATGTCAGCTCATCAAAACCCAATTTCGGCTCCACGTTCGTGTCACGCCGAGGGCGGTTGGAGCCGTGGCCGCATGAAGGTTCTGATTGTCGAAGACGAACTCGACATCGCGGCGAATATCTGGGACTTCCTGGAACGTCGTGGTCATGTCGTTGATCATGCTGTCGACGGCAGGCAAGGGCTCGCCCGCGCCGTCGACGAGATCTTCGACATCATCATTCTTGATCTTGGTTTGCCGCGCCTCGACGGACTGGAGTTGTGCCGACGTCTGAGAGACGCCGGCAGCGGGGTGCCAGTGTTGATGTTGACCGCACGCGATACGCTCGAAGATTGCCTCAGCGGATTCGAACACGGTGCGGATGACTACATGGTCAAGCCATTCGCCATGCGCGAACTGGAAGCACGCATTCGCGTCCTGCACCGCAACGGTTCACCGCTGGAAGACTCCGTCCTCGGACTTGGCGAGTTGAGTTATTCGTCGAAATCGATGCTTGCCGAACGTGCCGGACAGTCGTTTCCGCTGACCGTCTCGCAGGGCCGGATACTGAGTCTGCTGATACGCGAATCGCCGAACGTGATTCGCCACGAGACCTTGCTGAATGCGGTCTGGGGCGAGCAAGGTGGCACCAGTGCAGCCTTGCACTCGCATGTCTGCACATTGCGTGCGTTGATCGACCGTCCCTTCGACAAGCCGATGCTGCAAACCGTGCATGGTATCGGCTATCGATTGGTCGATCCGGCGTGATTCCACGAGTTGCCTCGCTGCGCTGGCGAGTGACCCTGGCCTTTGGTCTGCTTGGTGCGGTCCTCAGCGGTCTGTTTGCTGCTGCCACCATCTTCATTACCGAATACTACGAAGTAGTGCTGGTAGATCGGATGCTCGAGAGCTTGGCGGTCGATATCGGCGAACGACAGGCGCGAAAATCTGGTCAATCATTGAACCTTCCGCGAGTCCACGCCATGCAGGGTTTCCTGCGCAAGCCGGATGGGAGCGGGGACGTGCCGGAAATCTATGCCTCGCTGCCTCCCGGCATGCATGAGGTCGATCTGGACGAGGGCCAGGAAGTGCGCATCGGGGTTTTCGATTCGGGCGGTGGTCGCCTGTATCTGGCCATGAACCTCACCGACGTCGAGCCACTCGAGATCTACCTTGAGCGGATCCTTGCTGCCATCGTCATATTCGGTACGCTGATCGCTTCATGGCTTGGCTGGTTGTTCGCTGGCCGCACGATCGCACCGGTGCGTCGACTTGCCGAGGCCGTTGACGCGCTGCCAGCGCATGCGCAGCAAACGCAACTGGCCGTGAACGCGGCCAACGACGAGTTGGGTCGGCTGGCCGTGGCCATCGACAGCTACCAGCAGCGGCTCATGGATGCCGAGGCACGTGAGCAGGACTTCTTCGCGGATGCCAGTCACGAGCTGCGCACGCCGCTTGCCGTCGTCCGGGGTACGGCGGAATTGCTGATCGACCAGGAGCAACCCGACACTCAGTCGCGCGCCCGTCTTGATCGCCTCGATCGTGGCGTGCAGACGCTGGCCGACCTGCTTGAAGTTTTGCTGGGTCTGGCTCGTGGCGCGATGAGCGCGTTCGAATCGGTCGAGGTGGCCAGCTGGCTGGATCAGGTGTTGCCGAAAATGAGAGCCACGGGCCGGCTGGATCTGCGCTTGATGCCAGACGCGGGGCAGCTTGTGCTGCGTCCGCGTGAGGCCGGTCTGGTGGTTCGCGGCATCCTCCGCCGACTCAATCGCAGCCGGGAAGCTGCGACGATCCGGATCATCGTGGATCGCAACGGATTGACCCTGGAGTCCACGCGGAAATCCTCTGCTGCGGATGACTTCCCACAAGCACTGGAAACGGGTGACCGTGGACTGGGTGTTACCCTGATTGGCCGTCTGGCCACGCAAATGGGCTGGATCATCGACGAGGGCCAATTCGCCACCGGGCGTATCTCGATCCGCTTGCCCGACCCACCCGCGCTGGATCAGTGAACGGCCAGCAATGTGCTGGCTATGTATGCAAGTGACCGCGGGGCATGGAAGTTCGAAAGCGACGCTATCGAATGAAGTGCGACTCGGTTGTCCAACGTTTGGCCTCGATATCTGTCACGGATTCAAGGGTGGCCGCGCGCTTTTTTTCGGGCTTCGCGTGCGAAGAGTCGGCCAGGCATTGTCGCGCTGCTGAGGCGACTGTGCTTGATGGTTCGGGCCGAGGTCGACGTCAATCTTGGGGCAAACATCATTCGGCCCCAGCCAATGCGTCGAAATGGCTTGATTGCCGGATCCATAGGGGCCATAGACTTCCGGATCGGTACAGCTGAAAAGGCCGATAACCACCGGCCCACGACTGGCGCAGGCGAGATGCATGATGCCGCTGTCTGCGGCAATGAACATTCGGGTAGCCGCAATGACGGCGGCCATGCGTCTTGGCTGGCTCGAAAAATAGCCGGGCAGCAATCCGCCAAGAACCGAAACGCCGTGCGCAGGAAGCAGTTCGACGAAGCGCGCACGTGGATACTTTTTGCGCAGACAGTCCAGCATCACCGACCACCACTCATCCGGGTAGCGCTTGCTCGCTGTTGCATGGGTGAATATGCCGATCACCGGCTGATCGCGGCGACCTGTGGATGATTCAAGAAGCTCATTCAAAATGAGCTGACCCGAGGCGCGTTCCCCGGCAGTCAATCGAAGGTCGAGCATGGGCATCGGGGCCGAAATTGGCGAGGTCTCTCGCGTTGCAATCGCACTGCGCAGGAGAACGATTGGCAACTGAGCCATGTGACGGACACGCAGCGGAACCGGTAGACCGCTGCTCAGTCGGCCCGAGGGTTTTCTGCCGATGAAGCCGATCCGGTAGGTCGATCTGAAACGATTGACCAAAAGTCGGCTCGAGTGAGAGCTGATGTCCGGGTCAATAGCCAGATCATAGCGTTGGCGACGCACGCTGCTGAGAATCTTGATGGTCCTCCACGGATGTCGAAACGCGTGTCGAGGCAGCGAATAAACCGTGCCGACATTCGGGAAGTGTTCGAACAAGTACCGGGATTGATCGCCACCCACGAGCAGGTCGACCTGGGCGCCGGGAAATTGGGTCTGCAGCTCTGCAACAAGCGGTGTCAACAACAGCAGGTTTCCAAGTCGATGATTTGATCGGCAGATCAGGATCCGGTACAAGCCTTGGCGCGGAAGTGGCGCTTGGCATGGCGAATCAGGGATTCGGTCCTGGAAGCGATGTCGAACCAGAAAGCCGATCACCTGGCGGCGCAACGCTTGAATGGTCACCGGCCAATTCGTCCGCTCGACACTTGCTTCGGCCGCGTTGCTGCGCCTGCGAAATTGAACCGGAAGCCTGGGTCGTATCATCACCGTTGCCGTTGCGCGTCTTCAACCCGGCGTGCTGCGTCGCCGGTCATTGAAGGTGTTTTGGTTTCGCTGGCGATGATGTCTCCGGTCAGGGCTTCGACTCGAATTTGCTGGACTCTGTTCGAGCCTTGCGGTCTGAGATAAACCGCCCAAGTCCAACGGCCATGCTCCTTCTCAAGTTCAGCGTTCTCGAATGCGCTATCTGGGAACAGCCTTGAAGTGATGGAGCGCGCGAGCGTTTCAGAAATCCTCTCCGGGCTCGTGGCAGTTACCGTCTGAGGCTTTTCCGAGGCGTGCGAATTGGGCTTGGTTGCATACAGACCCAACGCACAGATCACGGCAATAGCGAAGCTTGTCATGGCGCACTCCCAGGTTTGGAGTCGCCAGCATGTGCTCACGATCGTTAAGCCGGTCTCAGGCAAACGTTGCGGTTGAATCAGGATTTCTTCTGACCCACGATTGAATACGACGGCTGGGGAGTCCTTGCCAGGGGGTCACGCGCGCCCTCGATTCCGATGGGTTGGGCTCATTCTGCCCATCCGCATGGTGCGTAGGGCTGGCTTGAAAGGTGGTTTGCGCTCGCCATGATGGTCCCGGCAATCCACGATAGTCACCCCGCGCTGCGATTCCAGATCTCCACTTCCAGTTCAGTTACCATGCCGTGCATGAGCACACCCAATACCACCCATTTCGGTTATCGCGATGTCGCCGAGGGCGACAAGGCGCGTCTGGTCGGTGAGGTCTTCACCTCGGTTGCGCGCAACTACGACATCATGAATGACCTCATGTCGTTCGGCGTGCATCGCTTGTGGAAACGCGACTTTGTCGCCACCAGCGGCGTGCGTTCGGGTGACCGGGTGCTCGATTTGGCCGGTGGTACCGGAGATATTGCAGCGCTGTTGTTGCCGCGGGTTGGCCGCGACGGACGCATTGTCATTGCCGACATCAATGGCGACATGTTGAAGGTCGGTCGGGACCGCCTGATCAATCGCGGCCTGCTGCGGGGCCTCGATTATTCCCAGGTCGATGCCGAAGCGCTGCCATTCCCGGACCAGAGTTTCGATTGCGTGACCATGGCCTTCGGCCTGCGCAACGTGACGCGCAAGGAGAATGCCCTGGCCGAAATTCATCGCGTGCTCAAAGTGGGTGGGCGTGCGCTTGTGCTCGAATTTTCAGCGGTGCGCGAACCCCTGCTCAAACCGCTCTACGATTTCCACTCGTTCTCGGTATTGCCACGCATCGGCAGAATGATCGCCGATGACGAGGCCAGCTATCGTTATCTCGCCGAATCGATCCGCAAACACCCCGATCAGGCGACCTTGAAGGCGATGATGGAGGAGGCCGGGTTGGCCCGTGTCGATGTGCGCAATCTTTCCGCTGGCATTGTCGCGATCCATCGCGGCTACAAGATCTAGGGCAACATGTGACACGGCGCGCGGCAAAACCACCCGGTCAGCTGCGGCTGGCCGGGTGGATCACGAAACGAAGAAGAAAAGTCGGACGAGAAGCGGTGCGCATCCTGCGAACCGGTCTCCCCTCGTCCGACTTAGGGGGAGGGGTGTGATGGCTTGGCCGATCACTTGCCCTCAGAATGCCCGCAAAAACATGATTGCGATAGCTGTCAGTCTGACAGCTTGTTTTGCCTTTCGATATGTGCTAGCCGCCAATCCTTCAAGGTCTCAAAGCGTGATCAATTCCAGGCTCATCGCTCGCGCGATGGCCTGACGACGACCCATCACGCCGAGCTTGCGTGCACTGTTGTTTAGGTGAAAGATCGCCGTGCGTTCGGAAATACCGAGCTGCTGGCCGATCTCCCAGCTGGTTTTTCCATCGGCAGCGCAGCGCAGGCATTCGATTTCGCGGGAAGTCAGATGCACCCGTTCCCTGCTTTCCCTGCCGCCGAGTCGGCGTACGACTTCGTGCACGGAAGATGCCAGCAGTTGCAGTTCGCCGATTTGCCCCAGATGCGCACCTGCGGAACTTGCATCTGCCGTGGCGACCGTGAGCCGGCCGGAGTGATCCGGACCGTGCGCGGGCAGGCCGATACCGGCATGCAGTCCAAAATCGACCGCTTCGCTGAAATAACCAGTGAGATAACCGGCGCGACGCGCAGCAGGGTTGGACGCCCACAGACACGGAGTCAGATGCTGACGACAATGGCTGACAACCGGATCAATGTCGATATAGCCCTGACGCCGATAGTGTTCAATCCAGTTGTCAGGATAGGCCACAAGCCGCCCATGGCGACGTGAATTCGGCGCGTCATCCGCATAGATCCAGTTGTCAAAACCCAACTGTTCAATGCGCGTGTCGACCGCCGTGCGCAGATCCTCTGTCGATGTGCACTCCAACAGGTGTTGAAGGTTTTCCCAGCTCTTGATCACAGTGTTCCCCCGTTTCTGTCACTCCACGGCTGCCGACCTACCTGTCAGCCAGCCGCAATGCCTGTCCTGAAAACGACAATGGCATACTGTCACGCAGTCTGCCGGATTTGATTCGGCTTGGCTGCGAATCCGCCTGAACGACCCATGTTTCCGCCGATTTTTGACCCCAGGCACCACGTTGGGTCTGCAAACCGTCGCAAAACTGGCCTCGTCCAGCCAAACCCTCGCCTCAATCGGCAGAGTCCGACAGACCGTTAGCTTGCACCGGAGGAATCATGAATGCCAGTTTCATAAGTCTTGTATCCGTGATGTGCGTCACATGTGGCAGCGCCATGGCCGAAGCCGATCCGCACAGTTATTCCGAGCCAAACAAGGTGGAGGTCACTGCGGTCGCCCTCGATCTCAGCGTCGATTTCGACGAAAAAGAGCTGGTCGGCAGTGCCGAGCTTGCCCTGAAGTGGCACGACAAGGGGGCTAAAGAACTTGTTCTCGACAGTCGCGATCTGCTTATCGAGTCGATTCAGGCCGTCGATGCCGATGGCAGCACGCAGGATCTCGACCATCGCTTCGATGAGCGGGATCCGATCTTCGGTTCGGCCTTGCACATTGAAATGCAAAAACTCGTGCCGAATGTGCGAATCCGCTATCGCACTTCGCCACAAGCTTCTGGCCTGCAGTGGATGACGCCGCAGCAGACCGCCAGCGGAAAACACCCTTTCATGTTCTCGCAGTCGCAGGCAATTCATGCGCGCAGCTGGGTTCCGTTGCAGGATACGCCGTCGGTACGCTTCACCTATACGGCACATATTCGCGCACCGAAATCGCTGCGCGTGGTCATGAGTGCCGACAATGATCTGGATCACCCGCTCGACGGCGACTACCGCTTCAGCATGAAGCAGCCGATTCCTTCCTACCTGCTGGCTCTCAGCGTTGGCGAATTGGCGGTGCGCTCGACCGGTCCGCGAACGGCTGTCTACGCCGAACCCTCGATGGTCGCCAAGGCGGCAAAGGAATTCGAGGATACCGAGGCGATGATCGAGGCGGCCGAGAAACTCTACGGCCCGTATCGCTGGGAGCGCTACGACATCCTCGTCCTGCCGGCGAGCTTTCCGTTTGGCGGCATGGAGAATCCGAGAATCACCTTTGCCACGCCGACAGTCATTGCCGGCGACAAGAGTCTGGTTGGACTGGTTGCCCACGAACTGGCGCACTCGTGGTCGGGAAATCTGGTCACCAACGCCAACGCCCAGCACATGTGGCTCAACGAAGGCTTTACCACCTATGTCGAGAACCGCATTGTCGAAGCGGTCTATGGCAAGGATGTCGCAACCATGCAACTGGTCGTCGATGATCAGGAGTTGCTCAAGGAAATGCAGGATATGACGCCGGGTGAGCAATTGCTGGTCACCAACCTCGAAGGCATCGACCCCGATGAGGGCTTGTCCGGCGTGCCTTATGACAAGGGTCGCTGGTTTCTGCGCTTTCTCGAATCGCGATACGGGCGCGATGTGTTCGATCCGTTTTTGCGCAGTTATTTCGATCACTTCGCTTTCCAGAGCATCACTACGCCGGACTTCCTCAACTACTACAGCGAACATCTGGAAAAGGAGCATCTGGGCAAGGTCAGTGCGGCCGAAATCGATGCCTGGCTACACCAGCCCGGTATCCCGGCAAGCGCACCGATTCCACACTCGGCGCGCTTTGATGTGGTCGACAAGGCAGCCGCTGAATTTTTCGCCGGGACGCTCGCGGCCAAGGATATTCCGGCGAAGAACTGGGTGACCTACGAGTGGTTGCGCTTCCTCAATGCACTGCCGGACAAGCCGACGATCGAGCAGATGAAAGCGCTCGACAAGGCCTGGAAACTGACTGGCACGGGCAATGCCGAAATTGCCTTTCGCTGGTATGTGGCGACGGTCCGCGCCGGCTACACCCAGGCGCGACCGCAAATCGCCGCCTTCATCGAGCGCATCGGTCGACGCAAGCTGGTTGTGCCGATCTATGAAGAGCTGGCCAAAACCGAAAACGGCAAAGCCTTCGCCATCGAAGTCTATGCCAAGGCCCGGCCCGGCTATCACCCGATGACCCAGGCCAGCGTCGACAAGGTGCTCGGTCTGTAACGACGCCCACGAGGACGGCGGTTGCGGATGTTCCGGGGCCACCGTCCGTGTCGAAAGTCGGGTTGCCAGCCTGTGTCCCGGATGACACGCTTGACGGAATTTCCGATCCGGGGATATCGATGAAGATCCTGCTGTTCTGCTTCGCCCTGTTTGCTGCCATTCCGTCGCTCCAGGCCAGCGAGATCCTGCCGGTCCGCGAACAGGCGAGGGTGGTCGACGAAATCCTCGCCGAGCGTCTGGATACCGTCTTGCCTGCACTGATGCAGGCCAACGACATCGACATGTGGATCATCGTTTCGCGCGAGTACAACGAGGATCCGGTGCTGCGCACGATGCTGCCGGCAACCTGGCTCAACGCACGTCGACGCACGATCCTCGTGTTCAATCGCGGCGCGGACGGCAAGTTCGAGAAGCTCGCCGTCGCACGCTACAACGTAGGCGATCGCATCACTGCGGCCTGGGACATGCAGCGCTTCCCGAAGCAGTGGGATGCGCTGGCGGATATCGTCAGTTCGCGCGATCCAAACAAGATCGCCATCGATACCTCAGCCGATTTCGCCCACGCCGACGGATTGGTCAAGACTGACTACGACGAGTTGATGCAGGCGCTGCCCAAGCGCTTTCGGTCGCGCATTGTTTCCGCCGAGGATCTTGCCGTGGGCTGGCTGGAAACCCGCACGGCTCGCGAAATGCAGATCTATCCGCAACTCGTCCGCATCACCCACGGGATCATTGCCGAGGCGTTCTCGGCGAAAGTCATCACGCCCGGCATCACAACCAGCGATGATGTGGTCTGGTGGCTGCGCCAGCGGGTCAGCGACCTCGGCCTCGAAACCTGGTTTCATCCGAGCGTGTCGATCCAGCGCAATGACGGTGAAAGTTTCGATCATCTGAAGAGCTTCATCGATCATCCCGCCGGCGAAATCATCCGTCAGGGAGATCTTCTGCATGTGGATTTCGGCATCACCTATCTGCGCCTGAATACCGATGTGCAAGAGCATGCCTATGTCCTGCGCCCCGGTGAAACCGATGTGCCGGACGGAATCGCCAAGGCCATGCTCAAGGCCAATCGGCTGCAGGACATCCTGACCAGCCAGTTCGCCCTCGGCAAAACCGGCAACCAGATTCTCGCCGACGCACTCGCCGAAGCGAAAAAGGAAGGCATCAAGGCCACGATCTATACGCATCCGCTTGGATGTCACGGTCACGCCGCCGGCCCGACCATCGGCATGTGGGATCAGCAGGGCGGCGTGGCGGGCAGTGGTGACTTCCCGATGCACGCCAATACGGTCTATTCAATCGAGCTGAATGCAGCGTCGGATATTGCGGAATGGAAAAAGGAAATCCGCATCATGCTTGAGCAGGATGGCAGCTTCGATGGAAAGGCGTTTCGCTATCTCGACGGTAGGCAGAAGGCGATCCATCTGATCCCGCGGCCGCACTGACCGATCAGCTCAGCAATCGAGAATCATCGGCCCGAAACTGTTGTCGATTGCCAGTCGCCAGCGACCATCAACGCCCTTGCGGAATACCGATGTGGCGACGTATTGCTGACGTTCGTCGTCACTGTCCGGCACGGCTGTGGTCAGTGTCCAGCGTGACAGAAACAGGGCGATGTCGCCGTTCGGGATTACCCGGATCACCTCCTGCTTTGCTGTGCTATTGGAGTTGAGAAACAGCTCGAAAAAGCCACGCAGGTAATCCTTGCCGCAGATGCTTCGGCCCGGCTCGACCATCAGCACGGCATCGTCTTCATAAATTTCGAGGACGGCTTCGAGATCACGACGATTGAATGCGGCATCGAGTTCTGCAACGGATTGTTCAACGGTGTTGGAGTTCATGGTGATCCGGTGTACTTGTCAGTTGAACCTGGGTGGATATTGCTGGTGTCGAGGATGACTGGATCTGCGCAACGACCGCATCGACGATTTCCACGCGACCTTGTCCGCCCATGCTACGACTCCGGCGCAACAGACAAAAGCGCAGGAAGCAGAATCGCCGGCCTGCGCCGCAAGAAGCTCTATTGCATGTCCCAGCCTGGTTCGCCGCGCGCCGGGATCGTTTGTGGGGTGATCGCCTTGATCGGCTCGGCGGCCAGCTTGTCTTCGAGATATTTCAGCGCCGCATCAAGTTGAGCGTCGGCGCCGTTGAACGTCGCCCGCGGCGGATTGACCACGGCGATGTCCGGCGAGACGCCGCGTCCCTCGATCAACCAGCGACCGTTGTCGGCGCTGAATTGCGCAAACTCGGCGACCCGGGCAATGCCGCCGTCGATCAGTGGATTGCGTCCGGACAACCAGATGCCGGCACCGGCCGTGCGTTGGCCGATCAACGGTCCGAGATTCAGGGCCTTGATGCCGGCGGCGAAGGTTTCGCCATCAGAGTAGGTGCGTTCGTCGATCAATACGGCGAGGTGGCCACGGAAAGTCTGTTGCATGTTGAACTCGGGCGGAGAGTTCGGATAGGTCCAGTACGCCCAGGCTCGGCGCAGCAGCTTTTCGATGATCCAGCTGTCGATATTGCCGCCGTTGTTGCGGCGTACATCGATGATCAGGCCGTCACGATAGACGTTGGTGTAGAACTCACGGGCGAAATCGGCAATGTCGCCGGCACCCATCGCGCGCAGATGCAGGTAGCCGATGCGGCCCTTGCCACTGGCCAGCACGCGCTCGCGGCGGCCCTGTTCCCAATCGGTGTAGCGCAGGCCGGACTCGCTGCGGCTGTCGACCGGTGTCACCACCGTCTTCAGAGCATGGCCAGCACGGTTCAGTGCCAGCAGCACCTGCTTGCCGGCCTGATTGGCCAGCGCATCGGCGACATCGGCAAGGTTGCGTACCGGCTGACCATTGATCGCTGACAACACATCGCCTTCTTCGGCATCGACACCGGGCCGTGCCAGCGGCGCGCGTTCATTCGGCAACTCGGGATCGCTGCGATAAATGTGGGCAATCCTGAGACCGCCGCTGACAGCAACCAGATCGGCGCCGAGCGCAGCCGGTTTGGCGACCTCGTCATCGCGGCGCTTGTCGCCTCCGCGCACCTGCGAATGCAGAATGCCGAGTTCGGCGGTCATCTGGCCGGTCAGATCCTCCAGCTCGTTGCGATCAGCGACGCGCGCGAGCAGCGGTTGGTAGCGCGCGTAAACGGCATCCCAGTCGACCCCGCGCATGCCCGGATCAAAGGAAAATTCGCGGTGCATGCGCCAGGCATCGTTGAACATCTGTCGCCACTCGGCTTGCGGATCGATGGCCAGTCGCCAATCGGAAACACGCAACTGATTCTTGCCCATCTTTTCGGGTGCCTTGTCGCCGGCATCG
>NZ_DASSYD010000110.1:0-6690 GCF_035703485.1 Dokdonella sp.
CGTTCGATCGCCGCGCGCGTGGCATCCGACATTGTCGAGACTTCCTCACCGAACAGGCGGATGCTGCCGGCCGCAGGTTGGCCGAGGCCGATGATTGCCCGCATCAGCACCGATTTGCCCGATCCCGAACCACCAACAACGCCGATGATCTCGCCGCGGCGGACGTCGAGATCGAGATTCTCATGCACGACGAAATCACCGAACTGGTTGCGCAGGCCACGAATACTGATGATCGGCTCGGCGGTGCTCACAGATTGATCTCCATGAAGAAGATTGCGGCAAGGGCATCGATCAGAATGACCACGAAGATCGACTGCACGACGCTCGATGTCGTATGCGAACCGACTGATTCGGCGCTGCCGGAAACCTTGAAGCCCTCGAGGCAGCCGATCGCTGCGATCAGGAACGCAAAGATCGGTGCCTTGCTCATGCCGACCCAGAAATGCCGCACTGTTGTCGTTTCCTGCAGGCGGGTGATGAACATCAGCGGCGAGACATCGAGAGCAAGCACGCAGACCGCTGCACCGCCGATGATGCCGGCGAGCATGCCGACCAGGGTCAGGATCGGCATCGATACGAGCAATGCCAGCACGCGCGGCATGACGAGCACATCGACCGGATCGAGACCGAGGGTGCGGATCGCATCGACCTCCTCGCGCGCCTTCATTGAGCCAATTTGTGCCGTGAAAGCACTGCCTGAGCGGCCGGCGACCATGATTGCCGTGAGCAGCACGCCGAATTCGCGCAGGAACGAGTAGCCAACCAGTTCGACGGTATAGATGCTGGCGCCGAATTCCTTGAGTACGGTGGCGCCGAGAAATGCGACCACCGCACCGACCAGAAAGCAGAGCAGGGCGACGATCGGCAGGGCGTTGAGGCCGGTTTGTTCGATATGCGAAATAGTCGAGGTGGCGCGCCAGCGTCGTGGCCTCAGCGCGCTGCGCGCCAATGCCGAAAGGATCAAGCCGATGAATCCGACCAGGGTGACCGCATTGTCCCAGAAGTTTTCCAGCGCCTCGCCGATGTGGGCGACGCTGGACAGGAAGCCGCGATCTTTTTTGCGTGGTTTTGCGGGGGGTGCATTTTCCGCTTTGGATACCGCAGCGATCAGCTTGCGCGTGGCTTCGCTGCCGACATCGATGCGCTGCGGGTCTTCCCCGGCCAGATCCAGCAGGTAACTGGCCCCGGCGGTATCGATGCGACCAATCTCGCGCGCATCGACGCGCACGTCGGTGCCCGATTTGCGCTGCAACCTGGCGCACAAGCTGGCCAGCATGGCGACATGCTCCAGTGTCCAGTCGCCGCCGATGATGATGCGGCTGCCATCCCCGGCAAGTTGTGCGTGGCCTACTTCTGTCATGCGCGGAAGACTATCAGCAAAGTAGCGGATGACGATTGAATACCGGTCGGGAAACCCCATCGATGAGAGCCCGCATGGAGTCAGGCTCGCGCCGAACCTTCATAATATTGACGCGTTCGCCTGGATTTCCCCGATGACCACCGCTCCCCTGACCATTCGCGTCGAATTTGTCGTTGAACTTGCACGTCGCTTGCATGAATACGGCACGGCCGCGCCGCGCCTCGAAGCCGCAATCATTCTCGTTTCCCAGCGCCTCGGCCTGAATTGTGATCCGTTGTCGACGCCGACCTCGATCATCATGTCGTTTTCCCAACTCGATGATGAAGGCAGTGGCGTTGCCGAGCTGACTCAAGTGCTGCGCCTGCCGCCGGGTGAGGTCAACCTGAAGAGCCTGTGCCTGGTCGACGAGATTGCCGATCAGGTATTCAACGGCACGCTTGATCTGGCCGAAGGGCGCAAGCGCCTGCGCGCGGTCGGTGCGGCGAAACCGACCCTGTTTTCGACCATCCTGACCGTGGCGGCTTACACCATCGCATCGGCTTGCGTCGCCGCTATCCTGCTGACCGGTTGGGCCGGTGTCGCCACTGCGGCAACGATTGGTCTGGTTACGGGTGTGACCGCCATGGGTGCGCGCGAACGACCGCAGATCGCGGCCGCATTCGAGGCAATTTCCGCTTTGCTGGCGACCATCATCGCCACCGTTGTCGCCGTCTATCTGGTGCCGATCCAGGTGCGCTCGGTGGTTGTCGCGAGTCTGATCATCCTGCTGCCAGGCATGAGCCTGACCGCTGCTGTTCGCGAGCTGTCGAGTCAGGATCTGGTCTCCGGTACCGCGCGCATGGCCGGAGCAATGGCGGTGCTGCTCAAACTCGCGTTCGGCACCGTCGCGGCAACCCAGGTATGTGCCTTGTTTGGCCTGGTGCCACCGCCAGTGCCGCTGCTGGCGATTCCGCCATGGACCGAATGGGTGGCGGTGCCATTGGCGGCGATCACATTCGCGATCACCTTCCGCAGCCCGCTGCGCTACTTTCCGATCGTCATTGGTGCGGTGATCGCCGGTTACATCTGTACGCGCGTCGGCGGCGTCTACGTTTCGGCGGCATTCGGAGTATTCGCCGGCGGCCTCCTGCTGGGTGCGGCGAGCAATGTCTTTGCCCGCTATTTCAATCGACCCGGCGCACTGATCCGCGAGCCCGGCATCATCCTGCTGGTCCCCGGCAGCGTCGGCTTTCGCACCTTGAACTTTGTCTTCGAGCGCGATGTGATGCTCGGCCTGGATACCGGAATGACCCTGGTCACCCTGCTCGTTGCCCTGGTCGCAGGCTTGTTGTTCGGCGATCTGCTGGTGCCGCCGAGGCGGAAGCTGTGAGATGAGAAGGGAGTGGGGAGTAGGGAGTGGGGAGTGGTAAGCCGTAAGCCGTAAGCGGTAAGAGCGCCTGAATTCGGCATTTGATTTTCCCGCTTACCGCTTACGGCTTTCCGCTCATCGCTCACCGCCCACGGAAATGCCACGCATGCCACTGTCATGTGCTGGTCGTTTCGCCAATACTGCGGATCCATCGGACTTCGCTGGTGATCGCTTGAATCATGCCCCCTTCTGAAACCACCCACGAGGTTGCGGTTGATGCCCTCAGCGCAGATGTCCTGTTCGCGGCGGTCTACGAACGATTGAAGGGCATGGCGAGCAACCAGCTTGCGCGCAGCAGCGACGCCACGCTGAATACCACCGGGCTGGTGCATGAGCTCTATGTGAAGGTTTCAGCGGCACGCGAACTGGAGTTTTCCGACCCGGCGCAGTTCTTCAGCTACGCCTCGCAGGCAATGCGCCACATTCTTGTTGATCATGCCCGCCAACGGTTGCGCGAGAAGCGGGGCGCCGGTGTGGTCAAGGTCAATATCGATGATGTCGATATCGCCGACCTCACGGCAACCCAGGTGCTTGGGCTCGATGAGGCGTTGCGGCTATTGGAAAGTTCCGATCCGCGTGCCGGTCAGTTGGTCACATTGCACTATTTCGCCGGTCTGCCGCTAGCGAAGATTTCCGAATTGCTAGGGGTCACCGAGCGCACCTTGAATCGGGACTGGCGCTTTGCCCGCGCCTACCTGCACGATCTGATCGCTTGAAGCCATGTCGTAGTTCTCTGCCAAAGAGCGTTACTTGCCTGCATGAAACCTCAGCCGCCTGATCCAGCCGACGCCAACAACCCTCCCGATACCCTTGTTCGATTGCGCGCGATCTTTGACCGCGTGATCGAGTTGCCTGCCGATAAGCGCATTGCCTGGCTGGAAAGCCATGTCACCGATGCCGAAGATCGTGCCGCCGTTCAGCGCCTGCTGCAGGCCGATGACACGGAGCGGGGGGTGCTGGATACACCGGCGGGAGAACTGGTCAGTCGCATGAAGGTCGATGGCTCCGCGCTGGAGGGCCTGGTCGGCCAGAGCATCGGCGCATTCCGTCTGGTTCGTCTGCTCGGCAAGGGCGGCATGGCGGCGGTTTTCCTCGGTCAACGCCAGGCCGGCGATTTCGAGCAACAGGTCGCGATCAAGCTGCTCCGGCGCGGTTTGTATTCCGAGCTGGAGCAACGCCTGTTTCTTCGCGAGCGGCAAGTGCTGGCGAATCTTGCGCATCCGAATATCGCGAAATTGTTCGATGGTGATGTGACCCCGGCCGGCATTCCGTTTCTGGTCATGGAATATATCGATGGTGTGCCGATCACGCGCTACGCAAAGGATCATCAGCTTGGCGTTCGCCAGCGCCTGCAACTGCTGCTGACGGTGTGCCGGGCAGTTGATGCGGCCCATCGCGGACTGGTCGTGCATCGGGATCTGAAGCCCTCGAATATTCTGGTCGACGCCGAGGGCACGGTGAAGCTGATTGATTTCGGCATCGCCAAATTGCTCGAAGACGATGTCGATCACGCGACGGTCGGCGTCTACACGCCCGACTATGCGGCGCCCGAGCAGATCACCGGGCAACCGATTACCACGGCTACCGATGTCTATGCGCTCGGTGTCGTCATGCATGAATTGCTGCTCGGTTTGCGGCCGCAGGGACAACCGCCGCGACGCCCGTCGGCGCTGGCGGCGGAGTGCGCGCTGGCTGGCAAGGATGAGGGCAAGCCCGCATTGCCGATGCGTTCGATGAGGCCGATTCTGCAGGGCGATCTCGACAATATCGTGCTCAAGGCGCTGTCGGTCGAAGCTGATCGGCGTTATGCCTCGGCGGGCGCGCTCGCCGATGACATCCAGCGCCATCTGGATCGCCAGCCGGTCAACGCGCACCCGCCATCCTCGTGGTATCGCGCACGCAAGTTTGTTTCCCGGCACAAGGGCGGCGTTCTCAGCAGTGCGGCTTTCGTTCTCGCCATCGTTGCCGCATTGGCCGCAGCGTTGTGGCAAGCGAACGTGGCGCAGCGCGAAGCGACGCGTGCCGATGCGCAGGCCGAGCGCGCGATCAGCGTGCGCGATTTCATGGTCAGCCTGTTCGATGCGGCCAAGTTGAAACTCGATAAAGACGAGCAGCCGACGCCTGCCATGCTGGTCAAGGAAGCGCGCGTACGTGTTGAAGCCGACACAAAAATGCCCGACTCCACTCGTGCCGATGTGCTCGCCATGCTCGGCGAAGTCAGCATGGTCAATGGCGACCTGAACGTTGCGATGGATTTGATGGATCGCGCCATTGCGCTCAAACGCAAGCTCTACGCCAAGAGCGCCCCGGAGCTGTGGAAAACAGAGGTTCAACGCGTCAACGTGTTAATGCGGCTGGGTCGATCCAGAGAAGCACTCGAGCTGCTGCGAGCCAAACTCGAATACTTTCGTGCGGACAACAGCGTCGATGCCGTCGACGGCCTGCAGATGCTTGCGTCGCTGCATGCCCGCAACGGCGAACTCGAGACCGCGGTGTCTTTGGCGCGTGAAGGCGCAGTCAAAGCCGTGGCACACGCTGAACTGGATCCTCTGGAGGTCATGCAAATTCGCTCGTTTCCGGCACAGACGCTGATCTTTGCGGGACGAAATGCAGAAGGCGTGCGTGAGCTGGACGCTCTCATGATCGAGTGGCGCGCTAAAAATCTCCCCAAGGGAAGCGTGTATACCCAGATCATGGATAGTTTGGCGGTCGCCAAGGCGAATGTCGGTGATCTGTTCGGAGCCAAGGCTTTGTACAGCGAAATCACTGACATTGAGCGCAGCCTCAATCCTGCTCTGGGCGACAATGCAGTTTCGCTCACAAGCCTTGCCCGCGTACGTGGCCAACTCGGCATGTACGAGGCTGCAGAGTCGGCAATGCAGGAGGTGCTGAAACTGGATCAGGCATCACTTCCAGCAAACAGCCTGCTTCGCGCCAGATCGCTGGTAATGACGGCGACGCTGGATTACGCGCAAGGGCGCGACGAAGCCGCCAGGCGCATCTTGCAGTCAGCGCTCAGCTTGTGTGCAGAGCCCGGTGGCGATACCGATGACCAATGCGCGCGAACCCACCATCTCCTCGGATTGCTATGGATGCGTGACGGCCATCTGGACAAGGCCGACGCGGAAATTTCCAAGGCAATTGAACAACGCCTGCGCATTTACGGCGACAAGCACGAGCGGGTCGCTGCCGAATATGTCGCACAGGCCGATTTGGCGCTGGCGCGCAACGATGCGGAAAAAGCGTTCTCGCTCAGTGAAAAGGCAATGGCAATACTGCGCGAGAAGAAGGTCGACCAAAGTCACGATGCGCTGCTCGCCGGCATTGTCCATGCGCACGCATTGCTCCAATCCAGTCGCGCTGCCGAGGCGCGAAGTGAAGTCGAAGCACTGATCGCCGACTGGCGCGAGCGCATGCCGAATCCGACGCCGCAGCAGTTTGATGTGTTGGCCCTGCATGCCATCGCGCTGGCCGCGACTGGTGAGCTAGCAATGGCGACTGACGAGGCCAAGCGAGCTTTGGCCCTGGGATTGCCCACAGCGGCCTTGAACTCCGGTTTGCTTGAAAGCGCCACCACTCTGGCCGTACGCACCGACGCTGGCTGAACTTGCAGACCCGCAACACCCCTAGCCCGACACGCGCAGCGCTGCGAAAACTTTACAAAGCTCGTCATTCCTGCGCAGGCAGGAATCCAGTTCCTTTGCTTTCACCGCATAGCCCCAAGAAGAACTGGATCCCAGCCTGCGCTGGGATGAGTGCGCCCGTGAGGGCGTCGTATCAGCGCGGTGTAAATCCGCGTCGGGGCAAGCCACAGGCCTCGTAGTTGAAGGTAACTGCGTCGCTGAGAGGCGGGGTGGAGAGCAACCGGAAGCGAACTGATGGTCCGTAGTAAAGCGAACCCGTTTCGGCGGGGTGTTGCGGC
>NZ_DASSYD010000153.1:0-5786 GCF_035703485.1 Dokdonella sp.
CTAGTGCGCTCAGATTGATGTTGTCGCTGTGCAGATAGCCGATTTCCGCCGTGTAATCGAGACGGACGGCCAGGACCGCGGGCGAGAAAACGGCCAACAGAAGAGCAAGCATCAGAACACTGACTATGCGCATGTCAGAACCTCCCGTTGCTGCCGCTCAGGGCAGTTGATTGAAAACGACTCCGGCGAGCTTGTTCGGGTCGAAGTCGGCGACGTGTCGACGAATCGCGCTTGGCGAATCCCTGCCGCTGCCGCTCACGAGAACAACAAAGTCCGCGAGCTCGGAAAGAATGCGCGCATCCGGCGATCCCTTGACCGCCGGGCCATCAAGAAAAATATAGCGATCAGCGTAGCGATCGCGCAGCGAGTCGAGCAGGGTACGCATGCCGAACGACGAAAAATACTCACCGCTCATCTCGCGTTTGCTTGTATTGGGAATCAGGCGAAGCCGTGGTATTCCGGTGTGGCGAAGGATTTTTTCCACGCCAATATCCGGATTCTCCAGATAATCGATCAAGTCGCCGGCGCCAGGCTCAACCCCCAGCGCCACATGTTGCGAGGGATTGCGCAAATTGCAATCGATCAACAAGGCAGTTCGAGCCTCGTCGAAGGAAAATGCAATGGCGAGGTTGCGAGCGACGAAACTGCCACCCGAGCACGGGCTGATTGGCGCCACCATGGTGATGAAGTTGGAGTCACCTCCAAGAGCGAGCAGGCGTGTTCGGATTTCGCGAAACGCATCGGTTCTGGCGCGAACGGATTGTTCGGGGTGAATCAGACGACGATCGTCGAGAATCCGCCGCGTAAGTGCGTAGGGTTCGGCCATCTTCGCGATTGAGCGCGAGGCGATGGCGCGTTGGGCAATGCCGCTGCTGCGCCCGCTGCTCCTGGTCGCACTGGTTAGTGCGACAGGGTTGGTTGGATCCAGTTCTTCGCGCGAACCGCTCATGAAAATTTCATCACTCTGGACCAGTAGACAAGGACATAGGCTGCAACGACGGCGACAACAAGCAACCCGGAAAAGCCCAGGCGTAGCCGTGTACGCATTCTTTCACGCGCCGTGGAAAACGTCGGAATGCTGGCGAGGACAACCAGACCTGTTGTGCGCTCCAGTTGGCGCGCGCTGCGGATGCGCGGATCAAACTGGACCAGGGCGTAGAGCAGTCCGAAGGGAACGGCAAGGGCCAGCAGCATGCCGCCGAGCGCGAAATGGACCAGGCGCAGTCCGGAGGGTCGCAGCGGCAGAATGGCCGGGTCCTGGATACGAAAGGTCAGGCCACGCTGCTCTTCATCAAGAACCATCGATACGCGTGCATTTTCGCGACGCTTGAGCAGATCCTGGTAGATGTCACGATTGACCTCGTAATCGCGGGTCAGCTCAGCCAGCGCGCTCTCCGATGCGGCGATGCGCCGACTGCGGTCAAGTTCGTCATTGAGCATGTTCTGGTTGGAACTCATGCGCGATCGTGTCGCTGCCATTTCCTGACGCAGATTGGCCAGTTGTCCCTTGAGTGTCTGGTAAAGCGGGTTGAATTGGGCGTCGTCGGAGAGAGTTTGCTTGCCGTCTTTGGCCCGGCTGCTACGCTCCTGCTCCTGCTTGATCTGTTTCTTGATGTCTTCCATCTGCATGCGCGTGCGCACCACATCCGGGTACTGGTCGGTGTAGGTCAGCAGCAATCGGTCCAACTGGTTCTGCAAATCGATCAATTGCGCCCGGTACATGCCTTCACGGGTCTGCACCGCAGTCACCTCCGACTCTCCCGAAAGCTGGGAGAGCAGGGCGGCTTCGCGTGACTTCTGTTCCATCAGATCGGTGCGCGCCTGCTCGACCTGGGTACGCAGTGCGCTGATTCGCGAGTTGGCATCGGTTGCGCTGCCCGGCTGGGCATCCGCGTTTTCGGAGCGGTACTTGAGCAGGCCGGCTTCGGCCGAAGTCAGCTTCTTGTGGTAATTGGTCACCTGATTGTCGATGAACTCGAAAGCGTCACGACTTTCGCGCTCCTTGGCCGCGCGGCTTTCCTCGATAAACAAATGAGCGAAACGCCGGGTCACCTCAAAGGTGCGCTGCGGATCCGAATCGCGATAAGTGATCTGGACCAGTTCCGGTCGCGGACTGTTGATCTGGGTATGATCCTTGATCTGCTCGATGATCCGATCCTGCTCGATCGGAGTCGGATGAGTTTTCATCCAGCCACCCGTTTCGAGTACATCGGTCAGAACCTTGCGCCCGAATATCACCTGGCGGGCCATGCCGGCCCGGTCCGTCACGCCGGTGGGTACGGCGCGGCCTTCGAGCAGTGGAGTGATGATGTCGCTGCTCTGCGCCAGTATCGATGTCGTGGCCACGTAGGATTTTGGCCAAACCATGCCGACTACCAGCGATGCGATCGCAATGGCGGCAAATATCAGGGTCAGGGTCAAACTGTAACGGCGGCCTTCACGAAGGAAGGTCGGCAACATTTCGACCATTGGCGTGGGTGCGGTATTCAGCATGGTTGCATCGGTTGTGCGCAGTGGCGCTTTCATTCCCGGTCAAAATGCCCGTTCGGGAACGGTAATGACGTCGCCAGGCTGTACCGGATAATTCGAATCAAGATCGCCTTTTTCCAGAATGCGATCCAGTCGTATGGCGAATGCGCGTGTGCTATCGCCTTCCTTGCGATAGAGCTCGGTCCGGTCTGCTGCGGCAAACTCGTTGGTTCCGCCCGCAGCGAGGACGGCATCCAGGATCGTCATGCCCTGTCGGTAAGGCACCGAAATCGGCGTCCTGACCGCACCGGTCACGCGAACTCGCGACAGATACTCATGGCTGCGCAGCTGATCGATGATCACGGTGACCTGCGGATTGCGCACGAACTGCGCCAGCGCGGTCTTGATTTCGGCCGCTACCTCTTCCGCGGTGCGCCCGCCTGCTTCAACGTCACCAACCAGCGGAACCGAAATCCGTCCATCCGGCCGCACCGGTACGGTTACGTTCAAATCCGGGTTCTGCCAGACCGCCACGCGAACGACATCGTCGACACCAATCAGATAGGTATCAACAGCCTGAGCCTCGTGATTGACCTGTGGGGCGCTGCCTGGCCTCGGCCCGGTGGCGCAGGCGGCGAGCAAGAGTGACAGAGCGATTGCAAAATAGCGGCTCATGATTTTCATGGAAGCTCCTTTGTACCTACGCCTCTTAAAGTGTGAAATCTATCACATTGTCAGCTCATTTCCGCGCGTTCAAACCTGGTAATAAGCGCGATACCAGTCGACGAAGCGCGCGATGCCTTGCTCGACGGTGGTTGCGGGCGCGTAGCCCGTATCCCGGGTCAATTCGGTGACATCGGCGAAGGTGTCCGGTACATCGCCGGGTTGCAATGGCAGCAGGATCTTTTCCGCCTTGCGGCCGACGCACTTTTCGATGACGTCGATGTAGTGGGACAACTCGACCGGCTGATGGTTGCCGATGTTATAGACCCGATACGGCGCAGACGACGATGCCGGCGTCGGCTGCAATGGGTCGTAGCTGGAATCGCCGCCGGGTACCCGATCAAGTGTGCGCATGACACCTTCGACGATATCATCGATATAGGTGAAATCGCGCGTGTGCTTGCCGTGGTTGAAGACCTCGATCGGCTCGCCGGCGAGAATCTTGCGGGTGAACAGAAACAAGGCCATGTCCGGGCGGCCCCACGGACCATAGACGGTAAAGAAGCGCAATCCGGTGGTCGGCAACTGGAACAGATGGCTGTAGGTATGCGCCATCAATTCATTGGCCTTCTTGGTTGCCGCGTACAGGCTGACCGGGTGATCGACCGGATCCTGCACCGAGAATGGCAACTTGCGGTTGGCCCCGTAGACCGAGCTTGATGACGCGTACACCAGATGCTCGACACCGCCATGGCGGCAGGCTTCGAGGATATTGGTAAAGCCGACGATATTGCTGTCGATATAGGCGTGCGGGTTTTCCAGCGAGTAGCGCACCCCGGCCTGGGCGGCCAGGTTGACCACGCGCTCGGGACGGAATCCGGCGAAAGCCGCTTCAAGCGCACTGCGATCCTCCAGGCTGGCCCGGACCAGAGTGAAGCCCGGCTGCGGAGTCAATCGCTCAAGACGAGCTTCCTTGAGCGTCGGGTCGTAATAGTCATTGACGTTGTCATAGCCAAGCACCTCGTCGCCGCGCGCAAGCAAGCGCGCGCTCAAGGCCGAGCCGATAAAACCGGCTGCTCCGGTCACCAGTACACGCATTCAATCACTCCTTTTAGAGGCGGTCGTCGACTGCATCACGCGGCAGGGCGTTCTTCACATCGAACACGATGCAGTCCGGTTTGCCGAGGGTGCGTATTTTTTCACCGCCCATTTCGATGAATTGCCGGTGCGCGACTGCAAGCACGATGGCGTCGTATTTTCCGGGTTCGAGCTCGGTGACCAGATCGAGCGCGTATTCGTGGTGGGCCTCGGCGGCGTTGACCCAGGGGTCATGCACATCGACATTGGCGTGAAAGTTGCGGAATTCGCCAATCACATCGACGACACGCGTGTTGCGCAAATCCGGACAGTTTTCCTTGAAGGCGAGACCCAGGATGAGCACGTTCGAATTGGCCACATGCACGCGACGCTGAATCATGCGCTTGATCACGCGTTGGGCAATGTGGCTGCCCATGCTGTCGTTGATGCGGCGTCCGGACAGAATGACCTCGGGGTGATAGCCGATCTGCTGCGCCTTGTGGGTCAGGTAGTAGGGATCGACACCGATGCAATGGCCGCCGACCAAGCCAGGTCGGAATGGCAGGAAGTTCCACTTCGTCCCGGCCGCCGCAAGCACTTCGCAGGTATCGATGCCAAGGCGATCAAAGATCAAGGCGAGTTCGTTGACCAGGGCGATGTTGAGGTCGCGCTGGGTATTTTCGATGACCTTGGCGGCCTCGGCGACACGAATGCTGGAGGCTTTGTGCGTGCCGGCGGTGATCACGCGTCGGTAAAGCGCGTCAACGAATTCCGCTGTTTCGGCGGTCGAACCCGAAGTCACTTTCATGATCGATTCCAGGCGGTGCTGTTTGTCCCCGGGATTGATGCGTTCGGGGCTGTAGCCAACGAAGAAATCCTCGTTGAAGCGCAAGCCGGATTCCTGTTCGATGATTGGCACACACACTTCTTCGGTTGCGCCGGGATAGACAGTCGATTCAAAAATGGCCACGCCACCTCGGCGAATGGCACGACCAACGGTGCGGCTCGCCGCCTCCAGTGGGCGCAGATCAGGCCGTTTCGCATCATCGATCGGCGTGGGCACGGTGACGATGAAGACATTGCAGCGAGTGAGCTCTTGCGGGTCGGATGAAAATGTCAGGCGTGTAGTGGCTTCGAGCTCGGCGGAACTGACTTCGAGGGTGTGATCGCGGTGCGCATTGAGATCAGCAATTCGCGCCAGGTTGATATCGAAGCCGAGGGTGTCGAGTTGTCGTCCGAAGCCGACCGCCAGTGGCAGACCGACATAGCCGAGGCCAATGATGGCGGGATGAAGCTCATCGGGATGGGGCAGGTCAGCAATTGCCATGGATCGGTTCCGGCGAAGTCCAACGCCAAGTTTAGCAATTGGGAGCCTGGTTGAGGACGCCGGGTCGGCCGGAGTGACAAGGGGTTGTTCGCCTTTAGCCGACTGTTGACCTAGGGCAACGCTGATCAAGTGGCGCAATCGTCACGACGCCTGTCTGCGTGCAGATCGCGGCGCGCTGGCGCAGATGCACTGGCCGTGCTTCAAGCCAGCGCAACAAAGAGCTGCGCGCAGACAGGTGTCGCCTAACCGA
>NZ_DASSYD010000215.1:0-13760 GCF_035703485.1 Dokdonella sp.
CCGGCGCGAAGGTTGGTAATCAAACGCGATGGTGGGAACGGATTTCATCGATCACACGCAGTTGCCGGGCATCCAGCGGTGCGCCGCGACCCACCAGCCAGTCCCAGACATCCGGGTCTGGCTGCTCGAGCAAGTCGGCAAAACCCCGGCGCAGTTCCTCGTCGGCCTCCGCGTAGCGCTTGTCGAGCCACCAGCCAAGCAACTGATCCAGTTCACGCGTGCCGCGTCGGCAGCGCCAGCGCAGTCGCTTCAGCTCGGCATCGGTGTCGTTCACGCGCCGGCTCAGGCGCGACGTTCGACCATGAGCTTCTTGATCTCGGCGATTGCCTTGGCCGGGTTGAGCCCCTTCGGGCAAGTGCGTGTGCAGTTCATGATCGTGTGGCAGCGATACAGGCGGAATGGATCCTCGAGTTCATCAAGGCGTTCACCGGTGTCCTCGTCGCGGCTGTCGACAATCCAGCGGTAGGCCTGGAGCAAGATGGCCGGCCCGAGATAGCGGTCCCCGTTCCACCAGTAGCTCGGGCAACTGGTCGAGCAGCACGCGCAGAGGATGCACTCGTAAAGCCCATCGAGTTTGGCGCGATCCGCCTTCGATTGCAGGCGCTCTCTCGGCGGAGCGGGACTTTGCGTACGCAGCCATGGCTTGATCGACGCGTACTGCGCATAGAAGTGGGTCATGTCAGGGACCAGATCCTTGACCACCGACATGTGCGGCAACGGATAGATCGGCACGTCGCCTTTCGAGCATTCCTCGATCGCCTTGGTGCAAGCGAGCGTATTGGTGCCATCGATATTCATTGCGCACGATCCGCAGATACCTTCACGACACGAGCGACGGAATGTCAGGGTCGGATCGATCTCATTCTTGATCTTGATCAGCGCATCGAGAACCATTGGTCCGCAAGTCGCCAGATCAATCTCATAGGTATCGATGCGCGGATTCTCCGCATCATCCGGACTCCAGCGATAGACACGAAATTCGCGGACATTCTTCGCGCCGGACTTGGCTGGATAGCGCTTGCCCTGCCGGATCTTCGAATTTTTCGGAAGCGTGAACTCAGACATGACTAGCATTCTCCGTACGGACGGTAATGGTGATCCGCAACACCTTGAGCATCAAATGGACAACGAGCGCGAGTGGCGGCAAAGCGAAAAGGAGATGACCCGGAAAGCCAGCTGAGCGCGATGCTGACAAACTGCGTAGCAGCGACGAAAAGAGTCCGCAAACAACAACCAGCGCAACGAGAGGGAAATATCCCACTCCAAACATTTCACTCATTACGCGCTCCTGCTCCCAATCCCACTCCCTACTCCCGCTCCATCAATAAATTCGCTTCGCCGGCGGAACCACCTCGACATCGTCGGTCAGCGTGTACATGTGCACCGGTCGAAACTCGAAGCTGGCGGCGCCCTTTTCGTCGATCTTGACCAGGGTGTGCTTCTGCCAGTTCTCGTCATCACGTTCCGGGAAATCTTCATGCGCATGCGCGCCTCGGCTTTCCTTGCGCTGCTCGGCCGATGTGATGGTCGCTACCGCGTTGTAGAGCAGGTTCTGCAATTCGTAGGTTTCAATCAGATCCGAGTTCCAGACCAGCGAGCGGTCAGTGACCCTGACATCCTCGAAGCTGTGGAAAATTTTCTCCATTTTCTCGCAGCCCTCGGACAACGTCTTCGAGGTGCGGAACACCGCAGCATCGGCCTGCATCGTGCGTTGCATGTTGAGGCGGATTTCAGCGGTTGGCGAAGAACCATCAGCGTTGCGCAGCTTGTCGAGGTTGGCCAGAGCCTTGTCACAGGCCGACGCAGGCAGCCGCTTGTGTGCGGCGCCAGGCTTGATCGTCTTGGCACAGCGATTGGCCACAGCGCGACCAAACACGACCAGATCAAGAAGCGAATTGGAGCCAAGCCGGTTACCGCCATGCACTGAAACGCATGCCGCCTCACCGATTGCGTACAGACCTTGAACGACATGCTCGGGATCGTCGCCGACCTTTTGCACGACTTCGCCGTGATAATTGGTCGGAATCCCGCCCATGTTGTAGTGGACGGTCGGCAGGACCGGAATCGGCTTCTTGGCCACATCGACATTGGCAAAGATGCGTGCGCTCTCGGCAATGCCGGGAAGTCTCTCGTGGATGACCTCGGGACCGAGATGGGTCAGATCGAGAAGCAGATGATCCTTGTGCTCGCCAACACCGCGACCCTCGCGAATTTCGATCGTCATCGAGCGACTGACCACATCGCGCGACGCCAGATCCTTGTAGTGCGGTGCGTAGCGTTCCATGAAGCGCTCGCCACTGGCGTTGCGCAGAATGCCGCCTTCGCCACGCACTCCTTCGGTGATCAGGCAACCGGCGCCATAGATGCCCGTGGGATGGAACTGAACGAACTCCATGTCCTGCAGGGCCAGACCGGAGCGCAGAGCAAGGCCACCGCCATCGCCGGTACAGGTATGCGCGGAGGTCGCGCTGAAAAAGGCGCGGCCGTAACCACCGGTCGCCATCACCACGCCGTGACCGCGGAACAGATGCAAGCTGCCTTCGGCCATGTCCAGCGCGAGGACGCCGCGACAGACACCTTCTTCATCCCAGATCAGATCAAGAGCGAAATACTCGACCATGAACTCGGCATGGTGGGCCAGCGACTGCTGATACAGCGTGTGCAACATCGCATGACCGGTTCGATCGGCCGCGGCACAGGTGCGCTGTGCGGCCGGACCTTCGCCGTATTGGGTGGTCATGCCGCCAAACGGGCGCTGATAGATCTTGCCGTCCTTGGTGCGCGAGAACGGAACACCGTAGTGCTCAAGTTCGATGATTGCGGCCGGCGCTTCCTTGCACATGTACTCGATCGCATCCTGGTCGCCGAGCCAGTCGGAACCCTTGATCGTGTCGTAATAGTGATAGCGCCAGTCGTCTTCACCCATATTGCCTAGTGCGGCGGATATGCCACCCTGGGCGGCGACGGTATGTGAACGCGTCGGGAAGACCTTGGTGATACAGACGGTTTTCAGCCCCTGGGCGGCGAGACCGAATGTTGCACGCAGGCCGGAACCACCCGCACCGACGACAACCATGTCGTATTCATGTTCCTGGATCTTGTAGGCAGACATTTCAGGCCCCCAATGCGAGTCGAAGCACGGCGAGAACACTCGCCAAGGCAGCGAGGACACAAACGAATTGAACAATCAGCTGGCAACTCACGGCCAGCCACGGTGTATGCACATAATCCTCGATCACGACCTGCATGCCGAGTTGGCCATGCCAGAACATGGCGATCAGAAACGCAATCAGCAGAACGGCATTGCAAGGGTGAGCGACGGCAGCGCGTGCACTTGCATAGTCGGCACCAGCGAGGCTAACCAGCAAGGCGATCAGATAGATCGAGAGGAACAGCAACGCAATCGCGGTGACACGCTGGATGATGAAATGATGCACGCCATCCTTGGCCGAGCCGAGACCAAGGGCGTTCTTTAGCGGCGTGCGCAACGGATCGTTGGTTTTCATGCGATACCTCCGCAGAAATAGACGAGGCCGCAGACAACACCCGTCAGCACAAAGCTGCCGATGACCGAGATCCAGCTATTCGCGATAAAGCGTTTGATCGAGTAGCCCCAGCCGGCGTCCTGCAGAAGATGGCGAATTCCATTCAACCAGTGGAAGGCCAGGGCCCAGGTCCATCCAAACAGAACCAGCAGGCCATACCAGGAGCCAGCAATCGGACCGACTCGTGACCAGGCCTCTTCACCACTGGCCAGAGCCAGCAAGGCCGCGGCGATGAGCAGGCTTCCAATAAACAGAATGATTCCGGTCACTCGGTGCAAGATCGATGTGACCATCTGGATTTGCCAGCGGTACACCTGCAGATGCGGAGACAAGGGACGGGCTGTTGGTTGCATAAGGCTGGCCTTGTTGCGATTGGCTGGCGACCCGAGGGTCGATGGCGGAATGTACTGAGCTAGCCCGGACTGTTCATGACTTCGCCCGGACTAGAAATCGATGCAGCGACCGTTTTTCTCCCAATCGCCGTAGCGCACGGGATCAAGTCCCTCGCGTCCGCCAATCTCCACGGGAGCTTGCGCATCCGCAACGGCTTCCCCCGCCTCGCTGCGAACGGGAAGCTTGTTCGCAACAACAGAAGCGGTTTCGGAATTCGTCATGGACAGGAACCTGAGTAATGGGAGCCATCGGAAGCGAGTGCAGCCTTACGCCACGCGCGGAATTTGTCGAAGATGTGCAAGACAAGGGCGTGCAAATCAGCGGGAAAGACCGTGCGCAAAGCTGAAAACGTCTTTGCAGCCTGAAGGATCAACCTGTCAGGTTCATGGGCAACCTCAAAATCTTAATGCCCGGAACGGTTTCTGACAACCGGCACGTGGCCTTGCTTCATTTCAGCCGAGGTCCCATCTTGGACATCCAGAACCCGCTCCAGGAGCTTGAAGCCGCCGTGCCCTGCCTGCTTGCCGAAGCACAAATACTTGAACTTTCCGGTGCCGATGCGTGCACTTTCGCGCACTCCCAGTTCAGCAGTGATGTCCATCATTTGAACATTGGCGATTGGCAGTGGAGCGCCTGGCTGGACTCCAATGGTCGGGTTCGCAATCTGTTTGCGTTGCTCAAGGCTGGCGAGGATCACTTGCTGGCGTGGCTACCACGCGGTCAGGCAGCATCGATGTCGACCGCACTGATGCCTTTCGTGTTTCGCAGCAAGGTACGACTTCAACTACTCCTCGACTATGGCTTGTTCGAAGCGGACGTAGCCGAGTATTCGACAATCCCCAACAGCACCGAAAGCTGGGCGCTTGATCTGCCTGGCAGCGAATCCCGCAGAACGGTCGTGATCAGGAAAGCGTGCGCTGAATCCATTGATATCGATCGCCACCAGCACTGGATTCGCGAGGATATCGCTACCGGCCTGCCATGGATCTCGGAGCAGAATTCGGCCGAATTCACATCACAGGCTCTCGGACTCGAGCGTCTTGGAGCGGTCAGCTTGAAAAAAGGTTGCTATCCCGGACAGGAAATTGTCGCCAGACTGCACTATCGTGGTGGCAACAAGCGCGGCTGCATGCGCTTGCATGTCGATACCAAGGACGTACCCATGCCGGGCACCGAGATCAAAATCGAATCAACTCCGCCTTCCACGGGCCGCGTGCTTTATGCCGTTCGCAAGGAAACCGGTTGCGAGGCGCTCGCCGTATTGCCGTTGAATGTCGCGCAACACGTGCCGCTAACCATTGAATCGGGGGCCAGTGTCAAGCTCCTGACCCTGGCAAACCACAGTTCTGATCCATCTCACGGCACACATCTTGCTTGAACAATCTGACAGCGAATTCACTCTCTTCGAGGAAACAAGCGCATGAACCACATGAATCGTTTCCGTAGTCGTAGCTTCCTTGTCATCGCGCTCGTCGGCGCTGCATTGGCCGCCGGCAATGCAAATTCCGCAGAATATCGATTCACGCCCGAGCCAAACTTCACCCCGACTGCCGCCGAATTGATCTACAAACCGTTGCTGGATTATCTCGGCAAGGCGACGGGAGAGAAGTTTGTCCTTACTCCGGCGGCGAACTACTCCAGCTACTGGCGCGATATTCTCAAGCCGGATCAAACCGATTTTTCCTATGACGAGGCGCACTTCGCGGATTACCGAATTTCGCACTTGAAATTCATTCCGCTGGTCAGGCGATTCCAACCCAGTTCCTACACACTGCTGGCCAATCCGGATTTCGAAGGAAAGGACCCAAAGGCGCTGCTGTCCGCTCGAATTGCGACGATGCCAGCGCCCAGTCTCGGCTACGCCGTACTGATGCAGATCTATCCGAATCCCGTGCAGCAGCCAGAGATCAAATCGAGCGCAACTTCGTGGCGGGACAACCTTGGCATATTGAACAGCGGCGAAACCGAAGCAGCCATTTTTCCAACCTGGATGCTTGAGACCTATGGCAACCCTTCGCTCGTTTCCCTGTTCACTTCGCCTGAATTACCCGGACCAACCATTCTCGCATCGCCGAATGTTCCCGAGGACGTTCGCAACAAGGTCCGCGATGCGCTGCTAAACACCGAGGATGCGCCCGAACTCGGCGAATTGCTGCTAGAACTCGGCATCAGCAAATTCATTCCAGCCAAGGCGAGCGACTACGCGGGCGACGAGAAAATCCTGAGCGGCTTCTACGGTTACGTAAAGTAATTATCTATTTAATTATCAAAGCTACTTTACACTACGACTGAAAGCAAAATTCAGGCGCATATCTGAACGAAGAAAACCTGAATGCCTTGTTCAGGTTCACGCAGAATTTGAGTGACAACTCCAATTCGACGCAGTAATCTGCGCGCCGAGTCGTATTTGGTGGTGAGCACGCCCACTGGAAAGCTCCATTGTATTGACGGATTCATGCGCTTCATCGTCAACGGAGGAATACGCAGCAACGGGACAGAGTGACTGCCGCGAAGGGCAGACGCCACCACCCGAGGATCAGGCAGCGAATACTCGCGCCGATCAGATTCCAACATCGCAGAGGGCAGCACGGGAGTTAAACATTCCCGTATCAACTCGCCTGCGAATCGTGGTGCCTGAGTTTGATTTATCCAGGCATCTGCTGGTCGAAGGAAATGTTTCACCTGAGTAGTCAGCAGACTTGTTGCTTCACGCTGACGTTGCGGGAATTCCCCGACCCGAGTTTGCAGGAGATTCTGGACAATGAAATTGGCTTGGCTACTCTGGCTGGCAACGGTGCTGCCGCAGCATGATGCTGACCGCACCTGTCTCGCTTCGATGGTTTATCTCGAAGCACGCAGCGAAACCCAACTCGGTCAGGCCGCAGTGGCTGAAGTCGCCATGCGTCGTCTTGACGACGGTCGCTGGGGAGACAATATCTGCGAGGTTGTTACCGCCCGATTGCAGTTTGCAATCTCGACAACCAACAAGAATTACATGTTGCGCAATCCCGTGGCCTGGAACAAAGCCTGGCAGGTTGCCGATCACGCTCTGCAGATGTGGGATCTTCCGGCCGACAAACGCCACTTCGTGGTGCCCGATGCCGATCACTTCGTTGCCGAAGAGCATGCATCTCCAACATGGGGCAAAGGCACACCGCTCGCGGTTATCGGCGCACACAGCTTTTATCGGGTCAACTGAGCACGGTTCCAATATTCTTTTTCAGTCGAAGACTGGAAAGTGCATCAAGGAACACCTCGAATGAGGTGTTCCGAACACAGCACGCTGCTGCATGATCACATCATCGGCAGCTTCAACCCCTGCTCTTTTGCACAAGCCTTGGCTATCTCGTAGCCCGCATCGGCGTGGCGCATGACGCCCGTCCCCGGATCGTTCCAGAGCACGCGTGCAATGCGCTTGTCGGCGGCTTGCGTGCCATCACAGACAATGACGATGCCGGAATGCTGCGAATAGCCCATGCCGACTCCGCCACCGTGATGCAATGACACCCAGGTCGCGCCCCCGGCAACGTTGAGCATTGCATTGAGCAGTGGCCAGTCACTGACCGCATCGCTGCCATCTTTCATTGCCTCGGTTTCACGATTGGGGCTGGCCACGCTGCCCGAATCCAGATGGTCACGACCGATTACAATTGGCGCTTTCAATTCGCCGTTGCGAACCATCTCGTTGAAGGCGAGACCCAGCTTGTCACGCAGACCCAGGCCAACCCAGCAGATGCGTGCCGGCAAGCCCTGGAAGCTGATGCGCTCACGCGCCATGTCCAGCCAGTTGTGCAGATGCTTGTCATCCGGGATCAACTCCTTGACCTTGGCATCGGTCTTGTAGATGTCTTCGGGGTCGCCGCTCAACGCGACCCAGCGGAATGGGCCAACGCCACGACAAAAAAGCGGACGCACATAGGCCGGTACGAATCCCGGGAAGTCGAAAGCATTCGTGCAGCCTTCGTCCTTGGCCATTTGACGAATATTGTTGCCGTAATCAAACGTTGGAATACCCTGCTTCTCGAATGCCAGCATCGCCTCGACATGCACGCGCATCGACTTCTTGGCGGCATCGCTGACCAGCTCGGGATTGGCTTTCTGCTCTGCCAGCCATTTATCGACAGACCATCCGATCGGCAAATAGCCGTGCACGGGATCATGCGCACTGGTCTGATCGGTAACCGCGTCGGGACGGACGCCGCGGCGCACGAGCTCAGGCAGGATATCGGCCGCATTGCCGAGCAAGGCGATCGACTTGGCTTCGCCAGACTTCGTGTATTTCGCGATACGTGCCAGCGCGTCATCGAGATCTGATGCCTGCTCGTCGACATAACGCGTGCGCAGGCGGAAATCGATGCAGCGCTGCTGACATTCGATATTGAGCGAACTTGCGCCGGCCAGACTGGCCGCCAGCGGCTGTGCCCCACCCATGCCGCCCAGACCGGCAGTAAGAATCCACTTTCCTTTCAAGTCGCCGCCGTAGTGCTGACGACCCATCTCGACGAAGGTCTCGTAGGTACCCTGGACGATGCCTTGCGAACCGATGTAGATCCACGAACCGGCGGTCATCTGGCCGTACATCATCAGACCTTTTCGATCGAGCTCGTTGAAATGTTCCCAGGTCGCCCAATGCGGCACCAGATTGGAGTTGGCGATCAGTACCCGGGGCGCATCAACATGCGTCGGAAACACGCCAACCGGCTTGCCTGACTGGACCAGCAAGGTTTCGTCATCACCGAGTTCGCGCAGCGATTTGAGAATCGCGTCGTAACACTCCCAATTGCGTGCGGCGCGGCCGATACCGCCATAGACCACCAGTTCCGCCGGATTTTCCGCAACTTCCGGATCAAGATTGTTTTGCAACATTCGATACGGCGCTTCGGTCAACCAGCTTTTGCAACTCAGCTCCGATCCCCGCGGGGCGCGGATCACACGGGTGGAATCGATGCGTACAGGGGCATTCATCTCGGATCTCCTCTTTCGAATCGATGATTATAGGGGCGGCGTCGGCTTCGCACAGATGCACCGAATCTATCGCGGTTCTGCGCAGCCGTGGCAACAACAACGCCGGATCGGCGAGAATCATTTGATCCTCTACTCGAAATCAGACCGCATGGCTCACTGGAAGCCCCTTCTCGCATTGCTGTTGCTGGTGCTCTCAGGCTGCAGCGTTCCCGAAATTCGCAGCGACAGGATCGAACGCCCGACTCCGCTCCTGCTCATTTCGATTGACGGGTTTCGTGCCGATTATCTCGATCGAGGATTGACGCCAACCCTGCAGGCGCTTGCCGACAGCGGAGTTCGCGCTGAATACATGCGGCCGTCATTTCCGTCGTTGACGTTCCCAAACCACTACACCTTGATCACCGGCTTGCGTCCGGATCGCAATGGGATTGTCGCCAACATCATGGAGGATGATCGAATACCAGGGCAGAAATTCGCCGCCTGGAACAGGCAGGCCGTGCAGAACCCGAACTGGTGGAACGAAGGAATTCCGTTATGGAACACGGCCAAACGTTTCGGGTTGAACTCCGGAATCATGTTCTGGCCCGGTTCGGAAGCACCCGTGGGCGGTTCGCACCCCGAGTTTTGGTCGGTCTATGACAAAAAAATGGCGGGGGTCTCGCGTGTCGAGAAAATCCTGGATTGGCTGACCCTTCCGCCCGAAACGCGACCGAGCTTCATGACCCTCTACCTCGATACCGTCGATGGCACCGGCCACCACTTCGGCCCGGACTCGGCAGAACTGAATGCAGAACTTCGCATTGTTGATGCGACCATCCGGCGCCTGATTGATGGCCTGATCGAGCACGACCTCGATCAGCAGCTGAACATTGTCATCGTTTCCGATCACGGCATGACTTCGACCTCGCCAGATCGGGTGATCTATCTCGATGATTTGTTGCCGTCCGAATACGCGCATGTTGTCAACTACGGCGTACTGATCGGGATTGTGCCGGAGCGCAACCACGTGCACGACAGCGAAGCGATTCTGCTCGCACCTCACGAGAACATGCGTTGCTGGCGAAAATCTCAAATGCCGGTCCGTTTTCACTATGGCAAGAATCGACGCGTGCCTGCCCTGCTCTGCCTTGCCAACCATGGCTGGGTTATTTCCAGTCACGCCAACATGACCTCCGGCAAACACTTTTCACGCGGACAACATGGCTACGACATCGACGATCCGGACATGCGCGCATTGTTCATCGCGCACGGTCCGGCCTTGCGCAAGGCTGTCGTCCTGCCAGCCTTCGACAATGTCGACGTATATCCCTTGCTCGCCGATCTGCTCGGCATCAAGCCGGAACCGAATGACGGCAATTTCAGCGAGGTTCGTGCGGCGCTGATCGAGTCGTCGGCGCCCTGAATCAGCGGTGCAAGCGGGCGATCACGGCGCGATAGCGCGCCGCTATGCGGGCTTCGTCGCGATGGCGGAAATCGCGTACCACCCAGTCACCATTGACGATTACGTCACGCACCAGATTCGAGTTGCCGGCGAATAGCCAGGTGTCGAGCAGATTCGATGCATCGCGTCCGGCCAGCAATGGCGACATTTCGTCGAGGACAAGCAGATCGGCCCGATTGCCTACCGATGGCAGACTCGCATCGCCGCCGACAAAAGCACCGATCGGCACACCGGATGCATTGGTGCCGCCATGCAGGGCACTGCCGAACAACACGCTGCCGGTGCTCGCGCAAACATCATTTGCGCTGATATTGCGATGCCGGGAAATCAGGCGTTGGCCGTACTCAAGCCAACGCAATTCCTCGACCGGCGACAGGGATATATTGCTGTCGGAACCAATCCCGATCAGACCCTCGGCATCAAGCCACTTTTTCAGCGGGAACAGACCGTCACCGAGATTCGCTTCAGTGGTTGGACACAAGCCAACCGTTGCCCTTGTCCTGGCCAGCGCATGCAACTCCTTGTCGTCGATATGCGTCGCGTGAACCAGGCACCAGCGTGAATCGACGGCTGCGTGATCGAGCAGCCATTCGATCGGGCGTGCATTGCGCACGGCCAGGCAATCCTGCACTTCGCCAACCTGCTCGGCGATGTGAATGTGGATCGGCATCGTATTACCCGGCAAGCCACTTCTGGAAACCGGCAAGCTGTTGATCCCATCCAGCATCGCGTTCATCGCATCCTCGGGAACCGCGCGCAACGAATGCAGGGCGACACCGATGCGCAGATGCGAGCTTTCAAGCATGCGCAGGCGTTCCACCAGGCGCAGAAAATCGTCGACCTCATGGCCAAAGCGACGCTGACGCTCAGTCAGCTTGCGCCCGTCGAAACCACCGGTCATGTAGAGAGTCGGTAGCAGGGTCAGGCCGATTCCCGCCTCCTGGGCCGCCTCAATCAAAGCCAGCGACATCGCCGCCGGGTCGGCGTATGGCCTGCCATCGGGCTGGTGGTGCAGATAATGGAACTCGCAGACCTGGGTGTAGCCGGCCTTGAGCATCTCCACGTAGAGCTGGGTGGCGATCGCACGCAGATCATCAGGGCCGATCTTGCTGGCAAACGCGTACATGACCTCGCGCCAGGTCCAGAAGCTGTCAGCAGGGTCACCACGGCGCTCGGCAAGACCGGCCATCGCGCGCTGGAACGCGTGTGAGTGCAGATTCGGCATGCCGGGCAGGACCCAGTGGCCGAGAGATTCCGCACTTTCGAGCGCGCTGTCAGCCTGCACATCGAGCAAGGCCCCGGAGAGATAGCGGCCGGTATCGATATCGAAACGGACATCGCGACGCCAGCCATCAGCGAACCAGGCATTTTCAGCGTGAAACTGTCGACTGCTCATGAAATCCTCCGCAAACGTGACCGTCCATTATCGATGCTGTGATGGTTGCACGATAGTCGCACCGATGAATGGTGCGCTGCGACCGACATGGATCCAGCAGGCTGATCAAGTGGCGCAATCGTCACGACACCTGTCTGCGTGCAGATCGCGGCGCGCTGGCACAGATGGACTGGCCGTGCTTCAAGGCAGCGCAACAAAGAGCCGCGCGGTGCGGCTGGCGAACCCTCTGGATGCCATGACGGTTGCGCCACTTGATCAGCGTTGCCCTAATCGTCAGGTCTGCAATAATCACCCGCATGAACTCCAAACTCGTGACACCTCCGTGGGATGGGCTGTTGATCAACTGCCATCTGGCCACGATGAACGACAACGGCAACGCTTTCGGTGCAATCCACGATGCCGCACTCGGCTGGAAGGATGGGTGCATTGTCTTCGCCGACAGCATGGCCGCCCTGCCCGACAGTCCTGAACAACTGTGTGCGAACGTTGAATCGGCAGATGGTGCCTGGATCACACCCGGCCTGATTGACTGCCATACCCATCTTGTTTTCGGCGGCAATCGCGCCAACGAGTTCGACATGCGCCTGAATGGCGCGGATTACCAGGCCATCGCGCGCGCCGGAGGTGGCATCGCCTCGACGGTAAAGGCCACTCGGGCACTCGATGAAGCGGCCTTGCTCGCCGAATCACTGCCACGTGCACGCGCCCTGGTTGATGACGGCGCGACCACCATCGAGATCAAGTCCGGCTATGGACTTGATCTCGACAGCGAACTGAAGATGTTGCGCGTGGCCCGGGAGATCGGCGTGCAACTGGGTATCGGTGTGCGCACGAGCTTCCTCGGCGCACATGCGCTGCCCCCTGAATTCGCCGGCCGCCAGGATGATTTTGTCGGGCACATCTGCGAGGTCTTGCTGCCCGCAGTTGCGCAAAGCGGATTGGCCGATGCGGTTGACGCTTTCTGCGAAAAAATAGCCTTCACCCCCGAGCAGACGCGAAAGGTGTTCTCGAAAGCGCGGCAACTGGGGCTGCCGATCAAGCTGCATGCTGACCAGTTGTCCGATCTCGGCGGTGCCGCGCTGAGCGCCGAATTCGATGGCCTTTCCGCCGATCATATCGAACACACCAGTGAACAAGGCGTGCGCGCGATGGCGGCAGCCGGCACCGTCGCAGTGCTGTTGCCGGGTGCGTTCTACGCCTTGCGCGATACCCAACTGCCACCGATCGCGGCGCTGAGGGAACACGCCGTGGCAATGGCCGTGGCGACCGATCTGAATCCGGGCACTTCGCCGTTGCTGTCACTGCGTCTGGCCATGAACATGGCCTGCACCCTGTTTCGCCTGACCCCTGAGGAAGCGCTGCGCGGGACAACCGTGAACGCGGCGCGTGCGCTGGGTCTTTCCGATCGCGGCCGCCTTGCCGCTGGCTTGCGCGCCGATTTCGTCATCTGGAGTGCTGCTTCGCCCGCGGACCTCTGCTACTGGATCGGCGGTTCGCTGGCCAGCCGGGTCGTCGCTGCAGGCCGAACCCTCACGAGCCGTACGATCAAGCAATGAAGAGCGGACGCGCGAGTGCGAGCAAGGCGATTGGACTGGCGCTTCAGGGAGGTGGTGCCCACGGTGCGTTTACCTGGGGCGTTCTGGATCGATTGCTCGAAGAAGGCGATTTCTTGATCGATCAGATCAGTGCGACCAGCAGTGGCGCACTGAACGCCCTGGCCATGGCTCAGGGCTGGATGAGTGGCGGACGTGAAGGCGCGCGCAGTTGCCTCGATGTGCTTTGGCAGCGCATCGCCGGACACCCGCATGCCGGCGCATGGATATTTGGCTCGCGCATGCCTGCTTCACAGCCTGATGCGCGCAACCTGCATCGCTACTACGGTGCACGCCAGATCAACCCGCAGGCGATGAATCCGGTCGCCCAGATCGCCGAAGTCATGTTTGATTTCGATCAACTGCGCACCGAGTCGCCGTTTCCCATGCATCTGGCGGCGACACGTCTGCGCGATGGCGCCCTGGTT
>NZ_DASSYD010000073.1:0-5168 GCF_035703485.1 Dokdonella sp.
CATCATGCGATAAATCTCGACCAGCGCTTCCAGCGGCGTGTTCGACGGATCGATGCGCAAAGTCTGTGAAATGTATGCGCCGCGGTCCAGATCGTTGACCCACAAGGTGGCCAGTCGATCAATGCCCGCCTTGCGGAACGCCTCGACGTGGGTCTCATCGATCTCGTCGTTGGCCGATGCGAGTAGTTCGCCGGTCTTGGTGTCGACGACGTCATTGGCGAGAATGCGGCCGATCAGATATTCATCCGGCACGTCCAGTGACTTGATTTTGGCGCTGTCGAGCAGACGCACATGACGCGCCGTGATGCGCTTGCCGGCTTCAACGATTACGTCCTTGCCATTTTTAAGGTCAAAGTCGAGCGTTTCGCCACGCAAGCGTTCGGCGACGAGTTCAAGCTGGGCACTGCCCTTCTTGCCGAGGTGGAACACGTTGTGCTCGAAGAAGATGTCGAGCATCTGTTCGTTGGTGTAGCCAAGCGCGCGCAGCAGAATCGTCACCGGCAGCTTGCGCCGGCGATCGATACGGGTGAACAGTGCATCCTTCGGATCAAACTCGAAATCGAGCCACGAGCCACGATAGGGAATCACGCGTGCGCTATACAGCAACTTGCCCGAGCTGTGCGTCTTGCCACGATCATGATCAAAGAACACGCCAGGCGAACGATGCAACTGGGAGACGATGACTCGTTCAGTGCCATTGACGATAAAGGTGCCGGTGTCGGTCATGAGCGGCAATTCGCCCATGTAGACCTCCTGCTCCTTGACGTATTTGATGGCCTTGTTCGACGACTCGCGATCATAGATGACCAGACGCACCGTCACGCGCAGAGGCGCGCCATAAGACATGCCGCGCGAACGGCATTCACGTTCGTCGAATGCCGGTTCGCCGAGGCGATAGCTGACGTACTCGAGTGCCGCATAGCCGGCATAGCTTGAAATCGGAAATACCGATTGCAATGCCGCATGCAGGCCCTTGTCTTCTCGCTTGTTCGGGTCGCCTTCGAGCTGAAGGAACTCACGATACGAATCAACCTGGATGGCGAGCAGGAAGGGAACGTCCAGCACGGGAGGACGCTTGCCGAAATCCTTGCGGATGCGCTTCTTTTCAGTAAACGAGTAGGTCATGGTGGGGGTACCGCCTCGGAGCATGGTCGGCGCGGGGGGACGCCAACGGGGTTTAAAAACCGGGATTCGAGATTCGGGATTCGGGATTCACACGGCGACACTGCGCCTGCTGTAGATCCCGAATCCCCAATCCCCAATCTCGCAACAACAACGGACAAAGCCCGGGAGTTTGCACCCCCAGGCTTGCCTGCAACTATTCAGGTAAGCGACCGAATGTGTCGATTACTTGACCTCTACGGTTGCGCCAGCAGTCTCAAGGTCTTTCTTGAGCTTGTCGGCATCTTCCTTGCTGACCGCATCCTTGACCACGGCCGGTGCGGACTCGACCAGATCCTTGGCTTCCTTGAGGCCAAGACCGGTGATCGCGCGGACAACCTTGATGACCTCGACCTTCTTGTCGCCGATGGACTTGATGCCGACCGAGAATTCGGTCTGCTCTTCGGCAGCGGCGGCTGGACCAGCGGCGGGACCGGCAGCCATGGCAACCGGAGCAGCAGCGGAAACACCGAACTTCTCTTCCAGCGCCTTGACCAGCTCCATCACCTCGACGAGGGACTTGCCAGCGATCGCGTCGATGATCTGTTCATTGCTAAGGGACATGATTTAACTCCTGAAAACGGCTATTGATTGGGTACCGAAAAAACGAACGCTTTAGGCGGCCTGCTTCTGACCGACCTGATTGATGACGCGCGTCACTTGGACGGCGGGCTCAGCCAGGACACGGACCAGCATGGTGGCAGGCTGGGCGAGCAAGCTGACCAGCATGGTGAGAGCCTGTTCGCGGGTCGGCAACGAGGCGAGCACGTCAACGTGCGTCCCCGGATATGCCTTTCCGCCCACAGCAACCAGCATGGGCTTGAGCTTGTCGTTGGCCTTGGCAAATTCCTTGATCAGACGACCGGCAGCGCCGGGATCTTGTGTCGAGAAGGCATACAGAAGCGGACCCGTGAGCGTGTCCTTGACACACGCATAGTCCGTTCCTTCCACCGCACGGGACACCAGGGTATTTTTCGCAACCCGGATGAATACCCCGTCCTGGCGGGCCTTCTTGCGCAGCTGTGTAAGCTGCTCAACGGTAAGACCGACGTACTCGGACGCGACCAGAGAATGTGCCGTGGCAGCCACGTTCGCCAGTTCGGCAACGACCTCTTTCTTTTGCGCAAGATTGAGCGCCATTGCTTTCTCCGATTGGATAACGGCAGCGCTCCTGCGCAAACCAGAATCCGAAAACGACACGAACCGCGAGTTCCTTCGCGCATCCGTCGGCATCTTGCGATGCCTTGTCTGGTGGCCGTTCCAGAAAATCTGTCAGGCGACACCATCTACGCAGGCTGGGGGTTTGAGACCAGTCCGAAGCGAGCGGGAGATTTCCATTGCAAGACACGCTTCCGTGCTTTCCCGATCGCGCCATTCCGGCCGCCTGCGGTCTTTGACGGCTGGCTTCATCCCGTTGCCGGAAATCCACACGCCCTCAAAACCCTGGCAATCGCCTGGGCGATCGCCATGAAACTTTTTACTTGAGCGACAGGCTCGACGGATCAACCGTCACGCCAACACCCATCGTGCTCGACAGCGAAACCTTCTGCACGTAGATGCCCTTCGCGGCAGCCGGCTTGGCTTTGACCAGATCTGAAAGCAGATGGCCGAGGTTCTCGCTCAACTTTTCGCCATCGAAGTTGACCTTGCCGATCGTGCAATGAATGATGCCGGCCTTGTCATTGCGGAACCGCACCTGACCCGCCTTGGCATTCTTCACGGCAGTAACGACGTCGGCGGCAACCGAGCCATCTTTCGGGTTCGGCATCAGACCACGCGGACCGAGCACCTGGCCGAGCTTGCCGACCACGCGCATCGCGTCCGGAGTGGCAATGACGCGGTCATAGTTCAGATCACCGGCCTGCATCTTCTCGGCCAGGTCATCCATGCCAACGGCATCGGCACCTGCCGCCAACGCGGCTTCGGCCTTTTCACCGGCCGGGCAGAACACCGCAACGCGCACTGACTTGCCGGTGCCATGCGGCAGCACGGACGAACCGCGCACGCCCTGATCGGATTTCTTCGCATCGATGCCGAGGCGCACGGCCACGTCAATGGATTCAACGAATTTGGTCTTGGCACCTTCCTGAACAAGCTTGATCGCATCTGCAAGCGGATACGGCTTGCCCTGAACGACCTTCTCGCGGATTGCCTTGTAACGCTTTCCTGTCTTTGCCATGTCTTATCCCTCCACTACCAGGCCCATGCTGCGTGCGCTGCCGGCGATCGTTCGCACGGCGGCATCCAGATCCGCTGCAGTCAGATCGGGTTCCTTCGCCTTGGCGATTTCCTCGAGCTGCTTGCGCGTGACCTTGCCGACCTTCTCCGTATTCGGGCGCTTCGAGCCCGAGGTGATGCCGACAGCCTTCTTCAGAAGGATGGTTGCAGGGGGTGTCTTGGTGATAAAGGTGAAGCTGCGATCCGAATACGCGGTAATCACGCACGGAATCGGCAAGCCCGGCTCCAGCTTCTGCGTAGCCGCATTGAAGGCCTTGCAGAATTCCATGATGTTCAGGCCGCGCTGACCGAGGGCAGGACCCACCGGCGGCGACGGGTTGGCCTGACCGGCCTTGACCTGCAGCTTGATGTAACCGACAACTTTCTTTGCCATTGTTCTCTACTCCTGGAGTTCGAACGTCTGCACGTCTGTTAGGACTGCGGGACTCCTCCTTGTTGAAAATGGAAGTGGGGAGTAGGGAGTGGGGAGTGGAAAAGCTTTGCTCTCCTACTCCCTACTCCCCATTTCCCACTCCCGCTCTTAAGCTTTTTCCACTTGACCAAACTCAAGTTCGACCGGGGTGGAGCGGCCGAAAATGAGTACCGCCACGCGCAGGCGGCTCTTTTCGTAATTGACTTCCTCGACGACGCCGTTGAAATCGTTGAACGGGCCTTCGGTGACACGAACCATTTCGCCGGGCTCGAACAGTACTTTCGGCTTCGGCTTGTCGACGCCATCCTGGACTCGACGCAGAATCGCATCAGCTTCGGAATCCTTGATTGGCATTGGCCGATCAGCAGTACCGCCGATGAAACCCATGACCTTCGGCGTCTCCTTGATCAAATGCCAGGATTCGTCGTCGATCCGCAGCAACCGGTTTTCTTCATGCGTCTCGATCTGGATCAATACGTAGCCTGGGAAGAACTTGCGCTCACTGCGACGCTTCTGGCCGCCGCGCATTTCGATGACTTCTTCGGTCGGAACCAGAATGTCACCGAATTTGTCCTCCATCGATTCCCGCGCGATACGCTCTTTAAGCGCGCGCAGGACCTGATTCTCGAAACCCGAGTAGGCGTGAATTACGTACCAGCGCTTTGCCATGTTTTCCTCAGTGTCCGAGAGTCAACAACCAGTCCATCACGACCCATTTCAGGATCAGGTCGATCAAGCCCAGAATTAGACTGATCACGATCACAACCAGGATCACGACAGCTGTGGTGCGCAGCGCCTCGTCTCGAGTGGGCCACACGATCTTGCGCAACTCGAACTGGGACTCGGCGATAAACACACGCAGCGAACGACCCGTATGCGTAGTCGCACCAACCAGTCCCGCGGCGACGAACGCGATGATCAGCGCCACGACTCGCGCCGCAGCCGGCCACTGGCCGGAAAAATAATAGAAACCGAACAAGCCACCGGCTATCAATAATGCCGACAGACTCAGCTTGGCGAGGTCCAGACCACTGTTGCTTTCGGATTGTTCAAGCTTTGCGTTCATTCGTCCTGCCGTTGTGTGCCGGGTTCGCACCAGCAACATTTGATCAGCTGGCACGCCAGGAGGGACTCGAACCCCCAACCTGCGGTTTTGGAGACCGCTGCTCTGCCAATTGAGCTACTGGCGTATGTTTGGGGCACGAGATTCGAGATTCGAGATACGGGATTCGACAAGGGCGCAAGCGCGCTTCGACGAATCCCTGATCCCTGATCACCAATCCCGGCTTGTCATTTTTTATTCAACAATCTTGGCAACCACTCCGGCGCCGACGGTGCGGCCACCTTCGCGAATCGC